>CAITHQ010000201.1 GCA_903892305.1 uncultured Alphaproteobacteria bacterium | reverse complement strand
GGCACGCGACTTGCCCATGGCGTTTTCTTCCTTGTCCAGGATCAAGATTGCGAAGGTCAGGAACAGGGACCGGTCGAAACCTGAGGCCTTGCAGACAATCGACAGGGCATCGAGTTCGCGCTTCTCTAGTATCCGCCTGGCAGTGCCGAAATCGATGTTTGCCGAGCCTGCTAGGGCCAGAAGGAACTTGGTGGTTTCACGGCTGCGCAGAAAACCTGCCAGGGTTGAGGGGCTGATAGGGCCTCTGACCAGCATCGCCTTTATGAACTTTTCGGCGCTTACATAATCTGGGGGTAAGGCCCCGTCGCGGGTGGCCATTTTTTCGCGCCCTCTGGCCAGGGCTGCGTCCAAGGCCGCCGGGTCCAGGGCGGAGTTCCTTTCCATGATCTTTGCCCGAAGATTGCCTTCGACAATGAAATACATGTCGTTCAGCAGATCCGGGGGCAGGGTCTTGCGGTTGACCACAGCCGAGTGAAGATCCGGATTGGCGATGGCCCGATCGACGACGATCTCATGGGCTTGCCGAGACATTTGAGCACCGGGATTGGAAACCAAAGCGCCCAGGGTCGTGTCATCCCCCCGCGAGACGATGACGTCTGATAGCGATTTCGACACCTCAGTTCGCCTTGAGATGGCTTGAAGATGTCCTTGGCCAGCGAGTTTCGCCACATCCAGCAGGTCGCCTTCTGTCAGTGCGGGGGAGTTTTGCAGGATGGAATGGGCAACGTCTAAGGACTCATCGGCGGCGAGCTTGCGGATCAACCGAAGCGGAGGCGCCTGGACAACCGACATCTGCTCGGCCAATTCAACGCGGACAGCGACTTCCATCTCGCTGGCCAATTGACTGAGAATATCGTCGAACAGGGGCATGGCCTCAGGTCCCGCATGCTCGTCGCTGCTGAAGAAGAGATCGGTCACGCCGCGCATGAGTTCGCGCCGACGCTCGCTAGAGGGTTCCTGGGCCAGTGCGATCAGGTTATGAAGTTTACTGGTCGGTTCCATGGGCTCTAGAAGGCCTTCTCTTTGGCCGGTTCGTCGTCTTGGTTGAGCGCTTTGTTTGAGGCCACGGGAGCCTCGCCTGGGCCGATTAAGACCAGACCCTGATTAGGATTAGGGGCGGGAATGGCGTCAGGCTTCAAGCCATATTCCCGGTGCAGGGAGTAGAGATGGACTTGGCCGCGACCGGGCGGGTCGGTTTCCGCCATCCTCACAGGGGCAGGGGGGGATCTTGAACCGCCACCCTGATCTGCAACCGGTATGGCCAATCTGGTGGTCGCTGAGTTTGGCCTCTGGGCTGAGCGGACTGGTTCCGCCTGGGGGTTAGAGTCAGACATGGCCTGCGGATTTTGCTGGCGCGCGGGAGCCTGCCCTGCTGTTGGGGATGCTGATGCCCTAGCCAAAACCTGGGAACTGGGTGCCGACCTCGCCTCTTGAACACGCTCGGTTACGTCCTGCCCAGACGGGCCATAGGTTCGGGCCTGGATCGGGGTCGCGTCATAAGACTTTCCGCCCTGAATTGTGGCTTCAGACGGCTGAGGACCTCGGGTATTGGCGGTCAAGACTTGCTGAGTATAGGGCGCTTGCGGTGCATTGGGCGTGGGGTTGCTGGCTGAGCCATAAACTCTTGCAGCCTGCTCCATTTGAGCCATCTGCGACTGTGGCGTCAGTGTCCGGCCGTAGAAATTGCCATTGATTTGCCCGTAGATTCTGGGCCTGGGGGGAGCCGGGTCATAGCTGCGGGCTGCCGATTGCCCCTGGTCGCCCTGAGACTGCGAGTAGACCTGAGGGCGTAATGGCTCGCGATTATAGGATTGAGCAGGCGGCCTCCAATTCGGCGGCAATTGCGGCGCATAGGCTTGGACCTGCGGAGCACCTGTTCCCGGCTGAGACCTTTGGTTCCAGATGTCATGTCCCCGACTTTGGTCGCTATTCCTTGGGTCGCCATTCCTTGGGTCGCGAGCGTCGTATGGGGGCGGGGGTGCGTCAAAGTTGGTCTTATTGGCCCAGGTTAGGGCCCGGCCATAGGCGTAATGACCCTGTTGGGAGTCATAGTCAGTCCTGGAGTAACCGTATCGATCACCGACACCCTGTGCCATGGCCGTTGCAGCCGACAAGGCAGAGATCGCAAGGGCGAGGGCATGAGGCTTCATGTCCACCTTCTCTAAGGATAATCGCTTAACCCACGCCTAACGGCCACGCCACCATCTAAGCCCGAACTGTTCAATACGATTTAACACAGCGTGAAGCACCACACCCATCACGCCCAGCACCACCAGAGCGGCCAGCATGCGAGCCGTTTGTAGCTTGTTGCCGGCGTCCAGAATACGCCAGGCCAGTCCGCGAATGCCGCCAGATCCAGCTGCGAATTCGGCAACTACCGCCCCGATGATGGCCAGACCTGCACCCACCTTGTGGCCCTCCAGCAGGAAGGGAACGGCCGAAGGAAGCTGCAGTCTCAGGACCCGCTGGATCCGACTGGCCTGGTAGAGATCAAACAGTCTTTCAAGGTCAGGATCGGCGGCATGCAGCCCTGTGACGGCCCCGGAGAAAATCGGGAAAAACGCCACAAGGACGGCGAGCGCAATAACCGCCCTTTCCGGGTGGTCAATCCCCGCCCAGATCAGCACCAGGGGGGCAATAGCGACCACTGGGGTGACTTGTAGAACCGAAGCCAGAGGCCGGACGGCGCGTTCTAGCAGTGGGCTGAGGGCAATGACGATGGCGACCGCTTGGGCGCACAGACTTGCCAGGAGCAGAGCCAGCAGGGCAACCGACAAAGTGTTCCAGGCCGCAGCGATGAGACTGGGGGCGTCTTGCGCCACGGCAAGGGCTACTTCCGAGGGCGGGGGCAGGAAATAGGCCGGCACATTCAGCGTGCGGCAGGTGACCTCCCAGATCGCGAGCAGAAAACCAAGCAGGATGAGGGGGGCCAGGGTGTTGAGGACCTGTCTCAAGACACCGCCTCCGCGCCCTGGGCCAAACAGGCCGATATGTCTTCAGCAGCCTGTCTGAAACCTGGAGTCGCCCTAAAGGCCCTGGGCCGCGGCAGGTCTCCTGGGATTGCGATTTCCCCGGCGACTCGCCCTGGCCCCTTGGTCAGGACCACCACCCGGGCCGCCATATAGGCCGCTTCTTCAACACTGTGGGTGACAAAGACGATCGCAGGACGGGACTGCGACCAGAGGGCCAGGACGTCGTCAGCAAGGGTGCGGCGTGTGATTTCGTCCAAGGCGGCGAAGGGCTCATCCAGGAGCAAGAGTTTTGGGCCAGTGGCCAAGGCCCGGGCCAGGGACACTCGCATGGCCATGCCCCCAGACAATTGCGCCGGACGCGCGGCCCAAGCGCTGGATAGGCCGACCCGGTCCAGGGCTGCACCAGCCTGGGCCAGGGCCTCAGCCTTGGGTATGCCAGAGAGTTCAAGGGGCAAGGCGACATTGGCTTGGGCGCTGAGCCAGGGGGCCAAGGTCGGCGCCTGGAAGACAACGCTGGTTTCTCCGCGCCCGAGATTACGCTCCAGGTCGCCGCGGGTCGGGTCCTCCAGTCCTGCCAACAGCCGCAAAGCGGTTGACTTGCCACTGCCTGATGGCCCTACCAGGGCGACGATTTCGCCAGGGGCAACGGAAAAGCTGAATGGTCCCAAGGCGCGCCCGCGACCAGGATAATCGACCTCGACCTGTTCCAGGGCGACAATGGAAGCCATGCCTTTCGCCTACTTTGCCGACGGCGCGACGAACTGAAGGGTATAGGCCTTGGAGACGTCCAGGGTCTTGGGATAGACCCCTTCCTCCACCGCCATTTTGGCGAATGCCGCCCAGCGGGCGTCGGTCATCACGCCGACGCCGCCAGTCTTTGCGTCGCCGCCATCAACAATGCCGTAGCTGCGCATCTTGTCCCGGGCCTGATCCAGGACATCCTGGGTCATTTCTGGATTATCTTTCAAAATCAGCGCATCGCCAGGCTTAGCATCACCGTAGAGATAGGATTTCCAACCCGCTGCGGAGGCCTCAATAAAGGCCTTAACAGCGGCAGGGTTCTTGTCGATCTGCGTCTGGGGAACGAGGATCATGGTCGCATAGCTGGGATAGCCATTGTCGGCGAGCAAGAAGACCTTTGGCGTAAGCTTGGCCTCCTTCTCAATCGTATAGGGCTCGCTGGTCACATAACCCTGCTGAGCCACGGACTTGTCGGCCAGGAAGGGGGCGGAGTTGAAGGTGTATTTGCGCACCTGGCTGTCGGTGAATCCGTACTTAGATTTCAGCCAGACCCAGAAGGCGCTGACTGAGGCGTCCGACAGGAGGATGGGATGGCCCTTCAGGTCTTCGATCTTCTCAATGCCCTGGTCGGGGTGAGCAATGAGAACCTGCGGGTCCTTTTGCATCATGGCCGCGACAGCCCGGACCGGGACGCCTTCATTTGCCATGTTAAGGGCGATAAAGCTGTTAGATCCCATGCCCGCTTCGACGGCACCCGCTGCCAGGAGTTGGGGGACATTAACCCCAGGGCCCCCTTGGACAATCCGGACATCGAGGCCGCGCTTGACGTATTCGCCAGTAGCGACCGCCTGGTAAAAGCCACCCTGTTCAGCCTGGGCCCGCCAGTCGGTTGCAAAGCGGATTTGGGTCTGCGCGGCGGGGGCATCCGCCTTTTTCGCGGGAGAACAGGCGCTGATCAGGCCCATGAGTGCGACGATGGCGATGGCGCGCAAGAAGGTCATGTAAGAGTCCCTCAGAGAATAGAAGAATCTCTAGAGCCGTACCCTCGGGGGAGGGAAGCAGTTTTACATGGCTGACGCCGGAAATATTGGAGCGCAGGCCCAAGAAGGCCATCCCAGATAGCAAGAGGGCGACGCCCCGGTTTCCCGTGTCGTCGCCCGCTCTCAGATCCGTTGGGGGATCCGTGCCATAAGGTCCTTGGTCAGGTCTTCGCTGGTTTCCCCGCGCTTTCCTAACTTCCAGGTGCCTCCAGTCGTTTCCAGCTCTAGGTTACCCCTTTGCTTTATGTTCTGGGAGCCTCCAACCCGCTTTTCCTTCCGGTTTCCCGTCTGGCCCGCGCCGTTTTCCCTCTCGACAATTAAAGGTTCACGCCGATCTGGGTTTTCCGCAACAGGTCGTAAGAAGGGGGATGTGGACGGATTGTCGAAATACGGTGGATAAGCCGGTGACTATCTGGTGGATTGTCCTATAAATTATTTAAAATCAGATGATTAGAGAATTAACCGATATGAAAATTCGTGACGTTTCCAGTGCCTGATTTGGCACTTAGTTCCCTTTTTCTAGGGCCTCTCTCTGCTCTTCGCGGATCAGCCATTCCTCTTCAGCCGCCGCAAGTGTGGCCTGGGCGGCTTCAAGGTCGCGGGTCAGGTCTGCAAAGCGGTGGGGATTTGCGCTGTAGAGGTTCGGCGCGGCCAGTTGCACCTCGATCGCTGTGATTTTTGCAGGTAAATCCGCCACAAGTGCCTCCAGCTCCTGGAGGCGTCTTTGATCCTTGTAGGACAGTTTGACGACCTTTGGCGGTGGGGCTTTCGGCGGTGGCGTCCGGGTTGGCTCAGACCGTGGCACCTTGGCCCGAAAGAAGTCCGGGTTTTGTGAGAGAAAGTCCTGCCAACCGCCTGGGGTCTCGGCCACCTCGCCGCGACCATTGAGGGCTATGGTCGAGGTCGCCAGACGGTCGATAAAGTCGCGATCGTGACTGACGAGCAGCAATGTTCCCTCATAATCTGCCAGCACATCTTCCAGCAGGTCTAGAGTGTCCATATCTAGATCATTGGTGGGCTCGTCCAACACCAGGAGATTGGCTGGAGTCGCCAGGGCGCGGGCCAGGAGAAGGCGGTTGCGCTCTCCCCCTGACAAACTCTTCACCGGCTGCCGAATCTGTGACTCTGTGAACAGGAAGTCCTTGGCATAGGCGTTCACGTGCCGAGGCTGACCACGGACCATTACCTGATCCCCGCCAAGGGGCGTCAGGACGTCGCGCAGCATCATGTCGGGCCTAAGCGCGATGCGCGACTGGTCGATATAGGCAATGTCCAGATTAGCGCCCAATTGAACAGACCCGGAATCTGGTGCCAGTTCGCCCAAGAGCAATTTCACAAGTGTCGTCTTACCCGCACCATTAGGGCCGACAATCGCCACCCGGTCGCCGCGCAGAATGCGGGTTGAAAAGCCTTTGAGCAGGACGCGGTCGCCAAAGCTCTTGGCCAGGTCCTTGACCTCCACCACCCGCTTGCCTGACAGACCAGAACTGGCGAGGCCGATATTCAGGTCGCCTCGGGTATCCTTAAGTCGCTCAGCCCGAACCTTGCGCAGGTCCATCAAGGCCCGCCGACGGCCCTCATTGCGGGCCCGTCGCCCCGTCACACCTCGCTGCAGCCAGTATTCTTCGCGCTCGAGTTGCTTATCCAGCCGACGAGATTCTTCGGCTTCGCCAGCGAGGATTTTTTCCACCCAGTCGTCAAAGGCGGAAAAGTCGCGATCCAGGGCCCGGACCTTTCGGTGCTCCAACCAAAAGCATCTTCCCGTTACGCGCTCCAGAAAGGCGCGGTCGTGGCTGACAATCAGGATCGCGGCTTTAGATCTGGAAAGTTCGGCTTCGAGGGTTTCGATAGCCAGGATGTCCAGGTGATTGGTGGGCTCATCCAACAATAGAACGTCTGGGTCTTCTGCCAGGGCGCGCGCCAGGGCGACACGGCGGATTTCACCGCCCGACAGTCCCTTGGCCGATCGGGACGGCGGTATGGCGAAGAGGTCAAGCATGGCCTCGGCTTCATAATCCTGTGCCCCGCCCGCCGTCGCATGATCAAGCACCGTCTCTCCGACAATGATCGGTTCTTGCGGCACGAAGGCCACACGGGTTCCGGGCGTGACAACCCGTTCACCATCATCGGGTTCGATCTCGCCGGCCAGGACGCGGAGAAGGGTGGTCTTGCCGGCACCATTGCGCCCGACAAGGCAGGCGCGAACCCGGCTTTCCAAGCCGATTTCGACGCCATCGAACAGCATCTTGGGTCCGTCAGCCAAGCGGACGGATTTTAAGGCGAGGATTGGAGGTTTCATGCAACGCCGACATAGCCGGGCTGGCCAGCGCATCCAAACCAATTCGGTCAGTCATGGCATTCGGTCGCTGCGCTGGCTTGGCCAGGTTAGTGCGGGTGCCCCCCAGCACCGGTGTCTTCGGTGGATGTGTCATCAGGGCCAGGTTCGCTCGCCTGGGGTGCGCCGAAGTCATCGGTCAAAGTGTCGTAAAAGGCCCCTCGCATGTCGTCCTGGTGGGATTTGATCTCTCCGTCCGGGTCCATACCCGCAGAATCATCTGCAGAGACAATAGGATCTTCAACCAACCAGTCGAAATCACGGGGCGGGAGTTTCGCATGGGCAGTGATCATGAAGCGTCGCCAGATTTCAGCTGAAATCGTACCACCGGTGACTTTGTTCATGGGCCTATTGTCGTCATTCCCCACCCAAACACCGGCCGCATAGTCGGGGGTGAACCCCACGAACCAAGCATCGCGCCAACTCTGGCTGGTCCCCGTCTTGCCAGCCGCAGGCCGACCAAATCCTGCCCGGGTTCCCGTGCCGCTGGCGATCACGTTTTCCAGCATGCGCACCATCATACTGGTGTGAACAATATCGTAGACCGGGAGGGGCGACGCCACCCGATGCGAATAGAGATTTTGGCCCGAATTGGTTTGGATTTCGTCGACAATAAAGGGCTGGCTGCTCTGCCCACCATTCTGAAAGACCTGAAAGGCTGAGACCATCTCGATCAGTGGAACCTCATAGGCACCAAGAGCCACAGAGAGGTCGGGGTTTGCCGGAATACCTGTAAAGCCAAATCGTGCCGCCAGTTGGCTGATGGCTGGGCCCCCAACCTGTTGTGCCAATTTGACGGCCACTGTGTTGATAGATTGGGCCAAGGCGGTTTCCACCGTCACTGCGCCGCGATAGCCGCCGCCATAGTTCTTTGGTGCCCAAACGCCAAATTGGATTGGACCGTCGATCATAACGTCTGTGGGTAGAACCCCTTTTTCCAGGGCTGCGGCATAGATGAATGGCTTGAAGCTGGAGCCCGGCTGCCGACGCGCCTGAACCGCGCGATTGAAAACGCTCTGATTATAATCAATGCCGCCCACCATGACCCGAATGGCACCCTCCGGCGTTATGGCCATCAAGGCGGCCTGGTCGGCACCGGCCTTGGAGCCATCAGCGCGAACGACCTGTCTCAAGACTTGGGTGCCCGCGTTTTGCAGTCCGGTGTCCAGGGTCAGGCGAACCATCAAATCAGGGCTGTTTGGCGGTACTAACTTCAGGACTTCATTGGTTGCATAGTCGAGGGCATGACCCATGACGCTGTCGATCTGGGACTCCTTGCCCGAGAGTTTCGGTGGATTGGCCAGGGCCTCTGCCTGCTGTTGAGGGGTGATCCATCCCTCTTCGCGCATGGCGTTGAGGATCAGCCTCTGGCGTCCCAGTGCGCCCGTCATATTGTGCGTCAGGGCCATACGGGTCGGCGCCTTGGGCAGACCGGCCAGGAGGGCGGCCTCCGCCAAGGTCAGCTGGCTGGCGGGCTTACCGAAATAGGTCCTTGAGGCCCCATCAATCCCAAAGGTGTTCGCGCCAAAATAGGTTCGGTTTAGGTAGAGCTCGAGGAGTTCGTCCTTGGTCAGCATGCGGGCCAAACGTTGGGCAACCACAGCTTCCTGCACCTTGCGCTTGAGGGTCTGATCTGGGGTAAAGAACATCCCCTTAGCCAGTTGCTGTGTCAGGGTCGAGCCGCCTTGCACTACCCGTCCTGCTTGGTAATTTACCATAAGGGCCCGAGCTATTCCCCAAAGATCCAGGGCACCGTGTTCGTAAAACCGGCGATCCTCGGCCGCCAGAAAAGCTTTTGGTACATAGGCGGGAAGCTGGGCCAGGCGCATGCGATCGCCAAATTTCGGGCCTCGGGAGGCGATCAGGGTCCCGGTTCTGTCAAAGAACCGAATGGCGGGCGCGCGGCTGATGCTGTCCAGCTGTTCCTTGGGCGGCGTCGGCGGAACATCCTGAAGATATTGCGCCCTCACAAAGGCATATCCGCTTAACAGGGCTGCCACGGTCGCCAGCAAGAGCGCACCTGTGATCGTCCCTAGCCAGAAGCGCCAGCCGCGACGCCTGGCTTTGGTTTTTCTAGGTGTAGACCTGCGAGGTTTCGGCAGGTCGGCGCGGAAGGTTTCGACGTCCCTTGAGTCAATATTGGCAGAGGTCCGGCCGTTTCCCTTGGGGTCTTGCCTAGGTTGTCTCGCAAAATGATCGGGATCGTCAGTCATAATCAAAAAGCAGGGCGGGACAGATGCAATGAATTTGCGCTAGTCCATCCATAGCATGATCAAACGACCTTTTTGGGAAACAAAACGCCTCGACCAAATGTCGGATCGCGAGTGGGAGCAGCTCTGCGACGGATGCGGTCTTTGCTGCCTCATTCGATTTGAAGACGAGGACACCGGCGATATCGTGCCTGCAAGGGTGCATTGCCGCTTGTTCGACTCCCAGGCCTGTCAATGTTCTGACTATGCAAACCGAAAAGCGCATGTCCCAGATTGCATTAAGCTGACGCCGCAGAATGTGAAGACTCTGGCCTGGATGCCGCTCTCCTGCGCCTATCGAAGGGTCCATGAGGGCCGCGGATTGGCTGATTGGCACCCTCTGATCAGCGGTGATCCTGAGAGCGTTCACCGGGCGGGGGTTTCTGTTCGGGGGGAAACCCTCAGCGAGGCGGACTTGGACGGCGAAGAGGCGGCCCTTGAACACTTGGCACCGGATCTGATGATCGAACGCGGCACATAGGTTCAATGTTGTATTTTTGCAACAATTGCCCTTGCGCCGGAGCATAAACTGCCTAAGTGGTGCTAACAGGCAGATGATGGAGAAACAGTTCCTTGGCGCGTGACCCTTATCTGGAGCTTGGCGTTTCCCGAGGTGCGAGCGCCAGCGAAATCCGTAAGGCTTTCCATAAGCTCGCCAAGCAGCATCACCCCGATACGAATCCGGGCAATAAGGCTGCCGAGGAGCGCTTTAAGCAGGTCAGCGCGGCCTTCGACATCTTAGGTGATGTGGACAAGCGCAAGAAGTTTGACGCAGGAGAAATTGACGCTGACGGACGTGAGACCTTCCGAGGGTTTGGCGGCAATCCTGGTGCTGCAGGCTATGGCGGCGGACAAAGAGGGGCTGCCTTTGACGGTGTCGACCTCAGTGACCTTTTTGGCGACATCCTTGGTCGGGGGCGGGGTGGCGCTGGATTTGCGCCCCGCGGTGCCGATGTGCGGGCCAAGGTTGAGATCGACCTTGAAGACGCCATTCATGGCGGCAAGAAGCGGATTTCCTTTTCAGATGGGCGCACAATCGACATGACGATCCCAATGGGCGCTGAGGACGGCCAGTCCCTCCGCCTGAAGGGGCAGGGTGCGCCCGGACGCGCGGGCCCAGGGGACGCCCTGATCGAACTGATCATCAAACCCCACGCCATTTTCCGTCGCGAGGGCGAAAGCCTGGTTATGGATCTACCGGTCTCAATTCCAGACGCCATCCTCGGCGGTAAGGTGCAGGCGCCGACACCCGATGGGGCCGTGACACTGACGGTTCCGAAGGGGGCAAATTCTGGTCAATCCCTGAGGCTAAAGGGCAAGGGGCTGTCGGATGCGGCGGGTCGGCGCGGTGATTTGATTGCGCGGCTTTTGCTGGTCCTGCCCGAAATACTGGACGATGACCTCATCGCCTTCGCAGAAAAATGGCGAGCTAAGCGGCCCTATACGCCCAGAAAACGCTAGGCGGGGAAGATCGTTTTTGCCTAGGCGCAAACCGATCAGTCATTCAGACTGGGTTCAGCCATTGGGGCCTAGACCTGAACCTATGTTTTGCCGCTTCGCCATAATTGGACTGCTGATCGCCGGGATTTCCAATCCTGCCGTGGCTCAGGGCAATCGCAGGTTTGATCGCCAGGGCTTTGGCGATGCCGATCAAGACCGCGCCCTAGACGCGGTTCGAGGCGGACGGCACGTTCCGCTTTCGGTGGTCATTGCCCAAATCGGCGCTCACATGCCTGGCCGCCAATTGAACACCACCTTGGGCGACTATGGCGGGCGGGCTGCCTATTTCGTGCAGTGGCAGACCCCCGATAATCGGCTGATTATTGTCATTGTCGACGCACAGTCCGGTCAAATCATCGGTCGCCAGGGGGGCTAGGGACAAGTCATGCGTATTCTGCTTGTCGAGGACGACCAGGACCTATCGCGCCAGCTGAAGCGTGCATTAGGCGATGCTGGTTATGTGGTGGACCATGCCCCTGACGGCGAGGACGCTCAGTTTCTGGGCGAGACTGAGCCCTATGATGCGGTCATTCTGGATCTGGGCTTGCCCAAGGTCGACGGCGTGTCTGTGTTGGAGCGTTGGCGACGAGGGCATGTCTCCACCCCCGTCCTGATCCTCACGGCACGCGGTGCCTGGAGTGAGAAGGTGGCCGGGTTTGACGCCGGCGCTGATGACTATCTCACCAAGCCCTTTCATACCGAGGAACTCTTAGCTCGACTTCGCGCCCTCTTGCGTCGGTCCGCCGGCCATGCGGCCCCTAGCTTGTCTGTGGGGGCGCTGCGCCTTGATCCCCGCGCAGCCCGGGTCAGCGTCAATGGCGAACCTCTCCGACTGACATCCCTGGAATATCGACTGCTGCACTATCTGATGATGCATCAGGGGCGCGTGATCAGCAGGACGGAATTGGTCGAGCACCTTTATGATCAAGATTTTGATCGGGACTCCAATACGATCGAAGTCTTTGTCGGTCGGGTTCGTAAGAAGATCGGATCAGATCGCATCGATACGGTTCGCGGCCTGGGGTATCGCCTGACGGCACCAGCCAGCGAGCTTAAGGACGCTGCGGGCAGCGCGTGACCTTGGAGGTTTTCCATAGACCCTCACTTGTTCGTCGCCTGGTATTTTTGGCGGCTGGCTGGTCTTTGGCGGCCTTATTTGCGTCTGCCCTGGTTATGGTTCTGCTGTTTCAGCAGTCCGGGCTAAGGCGGTTTGATCAAAACTTGGCCGAACTGATCGACAATCTGGTGGCAGGATCGACGATCAAGTCCGATGGCAGTGTCGTCGCTCCAGCCTTGACCGATTTGCGGGCCCTACGCGCTTATTCTGGAAAATATTGGCAGATCGCGCAGCCATCCGATGGCGGGGGTATTCGCATTCTTGTGCGGTCCAGATCCCTATGGGATTCAGAATTGCGCGCGCCGGCAAACCTCGTGTCGCGACTGGCGGCTAACCCCGGTGCTCCGGTCAGTTTCGATGCGCGGGGGCCGCTGTCAGAGCCGCTCCGGGCCCGCGCCTCTCAAGTGAAATTGCCAAACGGCCGCGTCCCGCTGATCTTTATGGTTGGGGAGGATCGTCGTGACCTTGATCGCGATATTCGTAGCTTCACAACCGCCACCGCCATCGTTCTGCTCTTGCTAGGTGCCGGTCTTGTTGGTGCCGTGGTCATACAGGTGCGCGTGGGCTTGACCCCGCTCTTTGCCCTCCGCCGGGAGATCGCCGAGGTGCGGCGGGGAAAGTCGGATCAGATCTTAGGTGCCTATCCCACAGAGCTGACCCCGCTTGCCGAGGAACTCAACGCGCTCATGGCTCACAACCAGGATATTGTTGAACGTCAGAGGACGCATGTGGGCAATCTAGCGCATGCGCTGAAGACGCCCCTATCGGTTTTGCTGGCCGAAGCCGATCTACAGCCCGGTGGCCTTGCTAGTATTGTTACGCGACAGGCTGAGGCCATGCGGCTTCAGGTGGATCATCACCTGCGTCGCGCCCGCGCGGCGGCGCGGGCCCAGGGCCTTGGCGAACGCACCTCGGTCGCTGAAGTGCTCGATGAGCTTTCCCGAACCTTGGGCCGCATACATTCCGCCAAGCCCATGAGAATCGACTGGGACGCTGACGAAGACCTGTTTTTCTTGGGCGAACGCCAGGACCTGTTGGAGCTCGCTGGCAATGCCATGGAAAACGCCTGTAAGTGGGGGGCCTCGAAAGTCCGCGTCCGTGCCCAGGCTGAAAGCGATGAGCAACTGACCCTGACCATTGAGGACGATGGACCCGGCCTAGCGCCAGACCAAAGGGCTGCGGTTCTGGCCAGAGGGGCTCGGTTGGATGAAACGGCACCCGGATCTGGATTGGGCCTAAGCATCATCGACGACCTGATACGATCCTATGGTGGCTCTCTCAGCTTGGGTGACTCCCGTCTTGGCGGCCTCTTGGTCACCCTGATCCTTCCAAGGGCCCTGTCCTGACATCTCATAATGCGGCAGGCCGTAATCGATTGAAAATTTGGATAGCCTTAACCTTCAGAGAATATCATTAAGATCGATAAATAATATTATACGCGGAATAGTTGATGTCCCGTCTGTCGGGCCGAAAAATTGACGTCTTGCGGATGCTGGTGGCAAAGTCTCCAGACACTGTGGTCGGCGGATTGCATTCAGCCCTTGCTGGCGTCTTTGACCCCACCCTTATGGAAGTTCGTGCGCTCATTTCTGATGAGATGAAGGATCGCCGCTTGCGCGACATCGTCTTCGCACCAGTCCTGCATATGTTTGACGATCCAGCTAAGATTAGGAACCATCTCGTTTTTCCCAGATCAGTACTGATCCTGCTTTGGAAAGCTCTGAAGGACGACGAGCCTGATCGCGTTGCCAAGATGCGACAGTTCATGGAGGTTGCAGGGTTTGAAAGGCGTGCGGACCCGTTAAATGACCTCTTGAGCTGTGTTGAGCGAGGCCTACGGAGCCTCAAGTCAGAGGCCTATATTGCTGCTTCGGCAAAACTAAACGGTTCAGGTCGCAAGCTAGAGAAGATCTTTTGCGACTGCTTGTCCATCGCGCCCCTCGCTCGAGATGCCTCCATGAGGTTGGTCGATTGGGTGGAAAGGCCCAATGACGAACGCGCAGCCTCAATTCGCGTTATCTACAAGGATGCGACAGCACTGTCGGCGGATAATGGCCCCTTGCTCTTTGAAATGCTGTCGGCAGGCTTGAAAGAGCCTTGGATGATCCTGCGGCTAATTTCGCTGGTCATGGATCGACCGACCCAGCGCTATCTGGCGGATTCGGAACTTTCGACATTCCCAAATCGCATTATGGAGTCAATTGATCTGAGTCTCGTTGAGCTTGGCAGGTTCAGCTATAAGGGTACGCCGGAAGACGCGATCGTGGCTGCTAACACCATCAAGCTATTAGCAAAAACGATTGCCGAGCTAGAGGCGGGTATCGAGCTCGATCGAGCTTCCGGTTGGGGCGCACGCGTTCAGAAGCAAAAGCAGGCGCTGGCCCAAGCGGTCGAATCCCAGATCGGCAAGACTGAGATATTGATTGCCACTGCCTTGCCTTATCACACTGTCCGAGGCGCACATTACAGCCGCAAGGTGCCTAGGATGACGACGCCGCCCAAGGCGAAGGACATTGAAAATGTCAGAACACTTCTGGCCTTTATGGACGCCATCCTGCCAATCGCGTCTGCCGCTGGCTTTGCTACCGCACGAAAAGAGGTTGCTGAATCTGCGAGTGACCATCTGGATCGCTATGCAGAGGATGGTTTTGCCTTGATCCGCGAAAATGAGGTCGAAGACTTTGAGCTGGCTATCACCCACCTGACTTACGCCGCAGAGTTCCTGGAGATTGTGCGCGATTCGGTCAGCGCCGACCTGGTTCGTCGACGCATTGTCGCGGCCACCGATAATGCGAGACGGGATAATGCCAAATATGGCTGATCGCCCTCTCGCGCGAACCGCCTAAACCCGCTAAACCGGCGCTATGATCACCCTGTGGGTCGCCGCGGGCGCCCTATCCGCCGCCGCTGCCGTCATTATTCTGCTCCGCGCAGCCGGTGCTGCGTCCAACGCCGGGTCCAGCGACCCGACGCTTGAGGTGTATCGTCGGCAGCTCAAGGAACTGGATGCCCTGGCTGATAGTGGCCTGATCGACAAAACCGAGCACGCGACCGCCAAGGTCGAGGCCAGTCGTCGCCTGCTGGGGGCAGCGGACCAAGCCTTTGCGCCATGGACCGCCCCGACTGCTCAAAGACCATGGGTGGGCGCTATCATCGCCCTGGCGGGTGCCTCGGCCCTTGCCCTTTATCTTTTGGTCGGAAGCCCAGCTTTCCGAGATCAGCCCATGGCTGGGCGGATCGCACACTGGCGCTCGGCCCCCCCAGCTGGCCTCAGCGCTCCAGAGATGGTGGCTGTCCTGAAGCAGGTTACAGCGCAGCGGCAAGATCCCGAGGGCTTTCGCTATTTGGCCCTGGCCGAGGTGCAATCTGAAAATCTGTCGGGTGCCGCGCGGGCCCTGAGACGAGCAATTGTTCTGGCTCCCCAAAGATCCGACCTCTGGGAAATGCTGGGCGAAGTTCTGGTGATGCAGGCCAATGGCCAAGAAGCTGGTGCCGCCCAGAATGCCTTCCAAGAAGCGCTTAAGCGCGATCCCAAGTCTATGACTGCACGTTTCCACCTTGCCCGTGGCAAGGATCAGGCGGGAGATCGAGACGGTGCCGTCGCTATCCTTCGCGCCATGCAATCCGAACTACCGCCATCTGATCCCCGACGGCAGGATTTGGAACAGTCGATCAAGGAGGTGCTCTCGCCTCATCTTGCCCAGCCCTCCGCCTCGCCAGCTTCAGGTGGCGACCAAATGGGTGTGATCCGGAACATGGTGGCGGGCTTGGCTGAAAAGCTGAAAGCGAACCCCGATGATCCAGAGGGGTGGGTGCGCCTGGTTCGGTCCTATGCGGTCCTGGGCGATACCTCTGCGCGGGATGCTGCCTTGGCCCAAGCCAGAGGACGGTATCGCGGACGCGCCGACATTATGTCCCAATTGGACGCTGCGTCTAAGGCGGAGGCCATGAAGTGAGCGGCTGGCTGCCCAAGTCTCCTAAGGCCCGTCGGCGCCTCATCATCCTTGCCGCTGTCGCCCCTGTGCTTGTCTTGGCTGTAGGCCTGACTCTTTGGGGTCTTTCGGACTCCATTTCTTACTTCTACACGCCATCACAGGCTGCCGCCGCCAATCCGCCTCCCAATCGCTCTGTGCAACTGGGCGGGCTCGTCCAGACCGGCAGTGTCATCAAGCATGGTGATGGTCAGGTAGAATTTCTCGTCCTGGATCAGACCATGTCCGATCGCATCGTTTTCCAAGGCGATCTCCCTGATCTCTTCCGCGAGGGGCAGGGGATTGTCGCCACTGGCCATTTCCGCACAGACGGGGTTTTTGAAGCCAAGCAGGTGCTGGCAAAGCACGATGAGCGTTACATGCCCAAGGAACTGACCGCCGCCCTAAAGAAGCAGGGGGAGTGGCGGGGTGACGGCAGCGCGCCGACCTATGGGTCTTCGAAATGATCGTTGAATTTGGCAGTTTCGCCCTGGTCCTGGCTTTTTGCTTGTCTCTGGCCCAGGCCGGCCTTTCCGGCATAGGCCGCTGGCGGCGGTCCTCCATATTGGCTGGAGCCGGCGAGGGCGCGGCGCTTGCGGCCTTCCTAGCGGTCGCCTTAGCCTTTTCGGCCTTGATGCATGCCTTCATCACTTCGGATTTCTCGGTGGCCAATGTCGTGGCCAATTCCCATACCGAGAAGCCCTTACTCTATAAGATCGCCGGAACCTGGGGGAGCCATGAGGGCTCTATGCTTCTTTGGTGCCTGGCCCTCACAGGATTTGGATCGGCCATTGCCGGCTTTGGCCGCAACCTTCCCAAGGGTCTGAAGTCCCTGGCTGTCATGACCCAGGGCGTGCTTGGTAGTGTATTTCTGGGCTACACGGTTCTGGCGTCCAATCCCTTCCTGCGGTTGGCGCGGATTCCAGTCGAGGGACATTCCCTTAATCCCCTACTGCAAGACCCAGCCCTGGCCGTCCATCCGCCCTTCCTTTATGCGGGCTATGTTGGGCTCTCGGTGGTGTTTTCCTTGGCCGTTGCCGCCCTCATTGAGGGGCGTGTCGACGCCGCCTGGGCGCGCTGGGTCAGGCCCTGGACCCTGGCAGCCTGGAGCCTGCTGACCATCGGCATTATGATGGGATCCTTCTGGGCCTATTACGAGCTCGGCTGGGGCGGTTGGTGGTTCTGGGACCCCGTTGAAAATGCCAGCTTCATGCCTTGGCTTATCGCCACAGCCCTCTTGCATTCGGCTGTAGTGACGGAAAAACGTGGAGCCCTGCCGGGATGGACGGTGTTTCTGGCGATCTCCGCCTTCACCTTTTCGATGCTCGGAGCGTTCCTGGTCCGCTCTGGCGTCTTGACCTCGGTCCACGCCTTTGCCGTTGATCCCACCCGAGGCGCGCTCTTGCTTGGCATTCTGGCCCTGACCGCCGGTTCGGCCTTTAGTCTTTTCGCATGGCGCGCGCCGGTTCTTGCGCCTGGAGGGGTTTTCGCGCCAATCAGCCGTGAAAGCGCCCTGGTCATGAACAATATCCTGCTCGCCACAGCGACTGTGATGGTCTTGCTGGGAACCCTTTTTCCCCTTATCCGGGAAGCGGTTTCTGGGACCCCGATTTCAGTCGGCGCGCCTTACTTCAACTTGATTTTCCTGCCGCTGATGGCGGTCATGATCGTTTTGCTACCTGCAGGGCCGCTGCTGTCTTGGAAGCGCGCCGACGCAAAAGGCGTCTATCAAAGACTGATCTTTGCCGCACTTAGCGGCGTCGGCATTTCCCTCCTGATCTACGCCTTGGTTAGCCCACGTAAGGCCCTAGCCAGTGCTGGCCTTGGGCTGGCGGTCTGGCTTATCTTCGGAGCCCTCACAGAGGTCGCCGAGCGCACCCGGTTCCTGAGAGTATCCCTAGGCGAGTCCTGGAGGCGGGTGATGGGCCTGCCCCGCGGGGCTTGGGGTATGAGCCTCGCCCATATCGGACTTGGCGTCTTTATCCTGGGCGCCTGTTTCGAAACCGGTTGGCGGGTTGAGGCGGCTGAAACCCTGCCTATAGGCGGCCAGTTGAAGGTCGGGGCCTATGAACTGACCCTTGACCGTGTCGCCGCGGTTGACGGCCCTAATTTCGACGCCGAGCGCGGCATGATCACGGCGCGAAGGGCCGGCGTTGACATTTGTCGGCCGTCGCCAGAGCGCAGGTTTTATCCAGCAGGCGGACAAACCACATCGGAAGTGGCCATCTGCACCCTGGGCCTGAACCACCTTTATGTGGTGCTCGGAGAGCGCCGGATGGGACCTACCGCGCCGGTCTGGCTGGTGCGCGCCTATTGGAACCCACTGGCCATCCTGATCTTTCTTGGCCCGCTCACCATGGCCCTTGGCGGTTTTCTATCTCTGTCTGACCGCAGGCTACGTCTGGCGGTAGGTCAGCGTGCGGCAAAGGCTTCATGAAGCGGATCCTAGCGATTCTGGGGGCGGTTTTAAGCCTCGCAGCGGCGGCGGACCCCAGTGAGCGGCTGTCTGATCCGGTTCTAGAGGCGCGGGCCCGAGCGGTATTTAGCGAGGTGCGTTGTCTGGTTTGTCAGAACGAGTCTATCGACGACTCGACGGCGGACCTTGCCGCTGACCTGCGCAAACTGGTGCGGGAGGAAATTAAGGCAGGCCGAACAGATGCGCAGGTGAAGGCCTATTTGGTCTCACGATATGGCGAGTTCGTTTTGCTCCAGCCGACCTTGTCTCTGGCCAACGCCGCCCTTTGGGGGGTGCCGATCGGGGTGATTGTCCTGGGGTTTGCCTTGTTTCTTTTGACTTTGCGCAAGCGTGCGGTCGAAATTGACCTTACGGCGGAAGAGGCGGAAAGAATCGCACAATTGTCGAAAGATCAGGCGCAATGACATGATTGCGCCGCAGAACGGTCGCCTTAACGCTCTTAAGCGTGACCTATTCGTAACTTGAGCCTAGTTGCGCTCTTTGCGATCAAATCTAGTGTGTCGGGATTGGGCCGGTTCAAAACCCGGTCCCACAGGGAACTGAAAGACCAATGACTTCGAAGAAGACCGGTTATCTCTTAGGCGTCCTTGCTGGCGGCGTCATTGTTACGGGTGCCATGGCAGGGGCTGCTGTACAGTTGCCCAATGCGAAGGTCGGCGATGCGCGATTTATCCAGGCTTCGACGGCGCCGATTTTTGCGCCTCCGCCGGGTGCGCCCCTGTCCTTCGCCGACATCTTCGAGCAGGTTTCACCTGCTGTCGTATCCATTAATGTGACCTCAAAGGTCGACCCCGGCAGCCTGCGCCGTCAGATCCCGGGTCTGCCTTTTGATATCGTGCCGCGTGGTGCTCCAGAGGGCGATGAGGAAGACGCGCCTTCGGCGGGTAAAGGCAAGCCCACGGGCAAGGCTCCAACCCAGCAGTCGGCGGGGTCAGGCTTCTTCATCTCCGCAGACGGCTATATCGTCACCAACAATCACGTCGTCGAAAACGCCGATGAGATTAAGGTTGTGCTCAAGGATGAGCGTGAACTCGATGCCGTGGTGGTCGGTCGCGACGAAGGCACAGATTTGGCCGTCATCAAGGTTAAGGGATCAGGGTTCACCTTTGTGAACTTCGAAAATGCCGCCAAGCCAAGAGTTGGCGATTGGGTGATCACGGTGGGCAATCCCTTCGGCCTTGGTGGCACAGCGACCGCTGGCATTATCTCCGCCTATGGCCGCGATATCGGTGAGACCTTCGTTGACTATATCCAGATCGATGCCCCCATTAATCGGGGTAACTCAGGTGGGCCGACCTTTGACGTTTATGGCCGCGTAATCGGGGTCAATACGGCGATTTTCTCGCCTTCAGGCGGGTCTGTGGGCATTGGTTTCGCCATTCCAGCCGATGTGGCGGACAATATCACGAAGAAGCTGATCGCCGGCGGCAAGGTCACCCGTGGCTATATTGGTGCCTCCATCCAAAACTTCACCTCTGAAATGGCTGAGGCCCAAGGTTTGCCGGGTCAGAAGGGGGCGATTGTCGCTGATCTGGTTCCAGGTGGCCCCTCGCAAAAGGCTGGGCTGTCGGCGGGTGATCTTGTGGTCTCTGTCAATGGCCAGAGGGTCAGGACATCGGCGGAGCTGACACGCGAAGTGGCTAAGGCTAGCCCTGGAGATGTCCTACATTTGGATATCCTGCGCATGGGCAAGGCCCAGACGGTCGATATTCGGTCGGGCATCCGCCCAAGCGAAAAGGAATTGGCGTCGAACGACAACAAGAAGGAAGATCAAGGCCAAGGTAAGAGCGGCGGAAGCGCTAAGTCTGCTGTTATCGGCCTGACCTTTGCGCCTCTAGACGATCCCACTCGTCGTCGCTTGGGTATTGAAGGTGCGGTCAAGGGCGTGGTGATTTCCGCAGTAGACCCGAATTCGGACGCTGCGCAAAAGGGCGTGCGCCCAGATGATATTCTGGTGCGCGCTGGCGATCGCGAAGTGGCGAGCGCCGCAGACTTCGCCGCCGTGGTGGAAGCTGCAAAAAAGGCGGCGCGCCAAAGCGTCTTGGTGGGCATTTATCGAGGCGGTCGGACCCTATTTTTGCCGCTCAAAGTGGCCGGGTAGAGATCCAGTACCCTCGGGGGACAGCATGCGGATTCTGATTGTCGAAGACGATCTTGAGGCGGCTGAGGCTATGGCGCGAGGCCTGACGGAGGGCGGCCATGACTGCCACCGCGCCACGGACGGCGAGGAAGGTCTGGCCCTAGCCCGCAAGGCTGAGTTCGATGTGATGATCGTCGATCGCATGATGCCGAAAATGGACGGTGTCACCCTGGTTGAAACCTTGCGTAGGGATGGAGACCAGACGCCGGTTCTGTTTCTTTCGGCCCTTGGTGAAATCAATGATCGCGTCACCGGCCTTAAGGCCGGTGGTGACGATTACTTGGTCAAACCCTATGCTTTTGCCGAATTGATCGCCCGGGTCGAGGCCCTGTCCCGACGTCGAGAAACCGGCTCTGTCCAGACCCTGCTCAAGGTCGGCGATCTTGAAATGGACCTCATCGGCCGGACGGTGCATCGCCAGGGCAAGGAAATTGATCTTCAGCCACGAGAGTTTCAGCTGCTGGAATTCATGATGCGGCACGCTGGGCAATCGGTGACCCGCACAATGCTGCTGGAGAAGGTCTGGGAATACCACTTTGACCCGCAGACCAATGTGATCGACGTCCATATTTCGCGGCTGCGCGCAAAGATCGACAAGGGTTTTGACCGCGCCATGTTGCAGACCGTGCGCGGCGCGGGTTATCGCCTAGAAACCTGATTTCGGAGGCGCGGACCCATGCGCCTGCCGCGCCTGTTTCGAACAACGCCGTTTCGCCTAACCCTGCTGTTCTTGGCCCTGTTCGGTGCGGCCGCGAGCGCCTTTCTGGCCTATATCTATGTCGCCACCGCCGGGGAAGCGCAGAGGCGGACGGACCAGGACATCACCCGGGAAGCCGCGTCCCTTGCTGCGGCTTACAACCGCGGTGGCTTGGATGGCCTGAACCAGTCGCTGATTGAGCGCGCCGCAAATGAGCGACCCTTCCTCTATTTCCTGACCTCGCCACAGGGCCAAAGGATATCAGGGTCCATCGCCGAAAGTCCGGTGGAGTCATTTGATGGCACGCCGACCTGGGTGAGTTTCTCGGTCAGTGACGTGGATTCAGACAACAAACTGGTAAAGCATCCAGCGCGGGGCTTTCAAAGACGGCTTGGGTCAGGTGCAATCCTATTTGTCGGTGCCGATATCGGCCAAGACCAAGCCTATGTCGGTAAGATTGTCGGGGCCCTATGGGGGGCCGGAGCCCTTGTGGTAGTTCTGGGTCTGGCCGGGGGAGTTCTGGTCAGTCGCAATGTCTCCCGCAGCATGTCAGCCATGACCGATGTCGTGGCCGCGGTCAGAAACGGTGATCTCAGCGCCAGGGCCCCTGTTCGAGAGGCGCGGGATGAATTCGACGAATTGGCGGAGGGCATAAATGACATGCTCGATCGCTTGGAGCGGTCAATGGCGGCTCACCGCCACGCCGGGGACGCCATCGCCCATGACCTGAGATCGCCGGTGACGCGACTACGCGCCAGATTAGAGGCCGCCTATATCGACCAAGAAACTGGTCGTGGAAATGCTGAGCATGCCCTGGCCCAAGCTCTGGAGGACACCGATGGTGTGCTCAAGACCTTCGGCGCAGTGCTGGCCATAGCTCGGCTACAAGCGGCCGGAGATGTGCCCAATCCGGAACGGCTTAACCCTGGACACTTGGCTGCAAACCTGGCCGAACTGTACGAGCCGGTCTGCGAAGATGTCGGCCTCGATTTCCGGGCTGAACTTGCTCAGGATCTCCTGGTCCGCGGTAATCATGAGTTTTTGGCTCAGGCCTTGGCCAATATTCTCGACAATGCGGTCAAATATACCCCGAGCGGCGGGGCCATCATGCTTCGCGTGCGTCAAAGGTCGTCGGGGGAAGTCGAATTTTCAGTGACAGATACCGGACCTGGTGTGCCCGAAGAGGATCGAGAGCGGATTGTGGACCGCTTTGTACGCCTTGAAAACAGCCGTAATCAGCCGGGATCCGGGCTCGGGCTTTCCTTGGTGGCGGCGGTCGCCGAGGCTCATAAGGGCCGCCTGGAACTGGCCGAGGGCCCAGGCAAGGTTGATGATATTGGCCCAGGCCTCAGGGTCGCACTTATCCTACCGAGGGCCTGATGGTTGCCCTCCTTACGCGTTTGAAGCCTTGTGGACCAAATCCGAACCTAAAGGCCTCTGACCGCCTCCACGGTATTCTCCTTGCCAAGAACCCTGATGCCTTTGCAAAAATTGCATCGGCTTGGCCGATCTTGGCCCCGATCTTTGGAGCATCTCCCTATCTGGCGAGTCTCGCCCGCCGCGATCCCGATGGACTGGCTCGGTTTTTAAGCGGCGATCCGGATCATAGCTTTGAAGGTATTTTGCGACGGGCCGAAGCGGCAGGTGACCTCTCTCTGAATGAGGGGATGTCGAGTCTGCGGCAAGGGAAGGCGGAGGCTCACCTGTTGACCGCCATCTGCGATCTTTGCGGCGTCTGGGACCTTGATGCAGTGACCGGCGCCATGACGCGGTTTGCCGATCGCGCCCTGCAGGCGGCCCTGAAATTGGCGGCACAGGCTGAGCTCGATGCAGGTCGATTGACCCATCTGGGAGGGGGGGCAGAGGGGCCGGTTCCTGGCCTATTCTGCATTGCCATGGGCAAGCATGGGGCCTTTGAGCTGAACTATTCCAGCGATATCGACATTTCCGTATTTTTCGAGCCAGACCTCCTGGCCGTTGCTGACCGAGATGATGCTCAGTCTGTCGCCGTTCGTCTGACCAACCGACTTTCGCAAATCATGCAGGAAAGGACGGTCGACGGATATGTGTTCCGCGTGGACCTCCGCCTGCGCCCTGATCCCAGTTCAACCCCATTGGCGGTCAGGGTTCCCGCCGCACTCGACTATTATGGCAGTGTCGGACAGAACTGGGAGCGGGCAGCCTTTATCAAGGCGCGGGCCTGCGCAGGTGACCTGCCTTGCGCAGAGGCGTTTCTTGAGGAACTTACCTCTTTTGTTTGGCGGAAAAACCTAGACTTCGAGGCCATCTCCGACATCCAGGCGATTAAACGCCAAATTCATGTCCACAAGGTCGATGACCGTCTGACCGCCAAGGGCGTCGACGTTAAATTAGGACGTGGCGGCATTCGGGAAATCGAATTCTATGTTCAGACCCAACAGCTGATCTTGGGGGGCCGCAACCCAAGTCTGCGAAGTCCCCGAACCCTAGATTCGCTGGCGGCCCTGACTCTGGCCGGTCATGTCACCCCTGCAGCCCGTCAGGACATGGCTGAGAGTTATGAGACCTTGCGGGCTATCGAGCACCGCATTCAGATGATCGCTGACGAGCAAACCCACAAGCTGCCAGAGTCTGATATTGAGCGTCGTCGCGTTGCCGTCCTGATGGGGCAAGGTCGGCTCGCCAGTTTCGACGCCGCCGTTGAGCGGACATTGAGAACCGTCAATGGGCGCTATAGCGAACTTTTTCCCAATGAGGAGCCTCTTTCATCTCGCTTTGGCAGCTTGATCTTTACTGGGGTCGATGATGACCCCGAGACGCTGAAAACCCTCGCCAAGATTGGCATGCAGAGCCCAGGCTTGGTCTCCCAGACTATTCGTAGCTGGCATCACGGCAATATCGCAGCCACCCGTACTGAGCGAGGCCGGGAGCTGTTTACGAGGCTGGCCCCGCGGCTGTTGGACGCCGCCCAGGCCACAGGTGCCGCCGATGTCGCCTTCAAGCGTTTTGCAGAGTTTTTTAGCCGACTGTCCTCAGGCGTTCAGCTCCAAGCCCTGTTCCTAGCAAACCCCAAGCTTTTTGAGCTGGTGGTGCAGGTCATGGCCTTTGCACCACGACTGGCAGACACCCTGGCCCGGCGTCCCGCGGCTCTGGACGCTATGCTGGATGGGGATTTTTTCGCCTCCTTCAGCGGTCAGGAAGATCGTGACGCGATCAAGGCGGGGCTGGCCCGAGCAAACGGCTTCGAGGCTGCCATGGATGCGGCGCGGCGTATTCACAGGGAACAAGCGTTTCGCATTGGTGTTCAGGTGATGAGCGCCACCGCTGATGCTGACGCGGCGGGACGCGCCTTTGCGGATTTAGCCGACGCCTGTGTTTCCGGGCTTGCCCCTGTCGCCCTGGCAGAGGCCGAGCGTCTCGGCGGGACCATGGCGGGGGATGTGGCCGTCGTGGCGCTCGGCAAGTGCGGCTCGCGTGAGATGAGCGCGGGCTCTGACTTGGACCTGATGACGCTCTATGCCCCCCAAAGCGCTGACGGCCAGTCCAACCTTAAAGGCTGGACCCCGGATATCTTCTATGGCCGCTTTACGCAGAGATTGATCGCGGCCCTGTCAACGCCAACCGGGGAGGGGGATCTCTATGAGGTCGACATGCAGTTGCGCCCTTCTGGCACCAAGGGGCCTGTCGCGGTCAGCATGGCCGCATTTGAGGATTACTATGCGCGTGAGGCCGAGACCTGGGAACTGTTGGCCCTGACCCGCGCGCGCGTCGTTTGGGCGACCTCACCAGACTTTGCCATGCGTTCTGGTCACGCGATCGAGACGGCCCTTCGTAAGCCCCGCAAGATAAAATCCATGGCTAAGGATACCCGGGACATGCGCGTTCTTCTAACCCAGGAGCGCCCGCCTAGCGGACCTTGGGACCTAAAGCTAAGCCCAGGCGGTCTGGTAGATATTGAGTTTGCAGCGCAATACCTACAAATCGCCCATGCTGCAAAAGGTGGCCCCCTCAGGGTCAACACAGCAGAGGCATTGGAGGCCATGGGGACTTCGGGTCTGGTCAAGGAGGAGGTCTTGTCCAGCCTTCGGTCGGCCTGGGCGCTGCAGCAAAACCTGACGCAAATCTTGAAACTTGCCCTGACGGGCCAAGACAATCCCGAAGATCAACCTCTCGCATTTCGCAAGATTATGGCCCGGGTCGCGAAGGTTCGTGACTTTCGGACCCTTCAGAAACGGCTGGCTCAAGTTCAGATGCAAGCTCACCTCGCATTCCTGGGCATTGTCGGCCCCTGATGGGCCCAAGACTTTAGGCCACCTGTTTGGCGCGCGCCGGGTCTCTCTGATAGACTCGGACCTTGAAGCTGACCCTGGTCCCTTTGCCCTGAACGCTTTGCATAACCAATTCCCCGCCATGCAGCTCGACCAGCGATTTTGTCAGGGCAAGCCCAAGACCTGTCCCCTGAACGGTCTTGGAGTGCTGGCTTTCAACTTGAACAAAGGGTTGGCCGAGGCGCTCAAGATCATCCTTGGCAATGCCGATCCCCGTGTCTTCCACAGAAATCAGGACATGCTCGCCTAAGCCGTCAACCACGGGTCCGGCCCGAAGGGTGACTGTTCCACCGCGCGGTGTGAACTTCACGGCATTTGACATCAGATTAATGAGGATCTGCTTGAGAGCCCGGTAATCGGCTTCGATTTCTGGCAGATGGTCTGGGAATGCGATCTTCAGCTGCAGGTCGGCTGAATCCGCACGATTACGCATAAGGCGACAGACGTCTTCTGCGAGCTCTTCAAGAAGAAGAGGCTCTAAGCGAAGCGCCATCTTGCCCGCCTCGATTTTTGACATGTCGAGTATGTCATTGATCAGGGCAAGCAGGTGCTGACCTGACGATAGGATATCTTGGGTGTAGCCCTTGTAGCGGGCATCCCCCAGAGGCCCGAACATTTCCTGGGACATGATTTCAGAAAAGCCGTTGATCGCATTGAGCGGTGTTCTCAGCTCGTGGCTCATATTGGCCAGGAATTCGCTCTTGGCCCGATTTGCGGCCTCGGCCCTGACCTTCTCGCTCTCGTACTTGCGCGCTAGCTCCGAAAGCTGAACCTGGCTTTGCTCGAGCCTGCTAACGACCCTCTGCAGTTGCTCCTCATTAATACGGCGGGCTTCTTCCTGGTTCTTGATGGCGGTGATGTCTGCCGCAGTCATGACCAACCCGCCTTCAGCCGTTCGGCGTTCCGAAATCTGTAGCCAGCGACCGTCATTCAATTCCGCCTCGCGGACACCCTTGCGACCGGCATCGGGAAAGACTTCCTGACGGATCGCCAACTTGGCGAGGTGCGTAATATTCTTGTAGTGGGCCCCTGGCTCTAGGCCTTGCTCACCTAAAGAGAAATAGTCCCGATAATTACGGTTCCACATCAGGAGCTGACCCATACGGTCCCAAAGCACAAAGGCCTCTGACGTACTCTCAATCGCGTCACGCAGCCGCGTTTCGGCGGCTTGCGCCCTAGCCTGAGCGTTGCGTTCCTCGGTCACATCTAGGGCGACGCCAATCACGCGGGTAAACCCACGAGCGGACTTTCCGAAGGCTTGCCCTCGTGCATCAACCCAGGTTGACCGGCCGTCTTCGATCGAGATCGCGCGGAAAGAGACGTCGAAGCCCCCATATTCCGAAGCTGTCGCCAGAGCCTGTCGCAACCGATCCCTGTGTTCTTCAGCGACGCGCTCCATGACTTCGTCGCCAGACACCACACCGCCGCCGCCCCACCCCAGGATCGCCCCGGTGACATCGGACATGTACATTTGATCGGCTTCCAGATCCCATTCCCAAATCCCGCAGCGGGCGGCTTCCACAGCCAGGCGGAATCGATGCTCTGAATCGACAAAGTCTTGATGCGCCGCTTCAGCCTTACGGCTTTGGTTGATCAGCAAAATGCCGAGTAGTATCGACGCCCCCCAAACGGCAAGCAGACGGCCGAGCTCAAACTGTTGGGCGCTAAACTCGCTCGGGGCTTCTGGCCTCGCGGCAATGGCATAGATTGCGCCGCCCAATGCCGGTCGAGCTGCGACATTAAGCTTTTGACCATCCGCGAGCTTTCCACGGACAAATCCGCCATCAAGGTTGAGCGCCGATGGCGCAAGCCCCAAGGCCATGCCCAGCTGTTCCCCGGCCAAGATACGCCCCGAGGCCGCGACAATCCTGCCCTCAGGAGTCACGACAGCTTCGATATTATCTTTGGCAAACCAAGCTGATAGGCGTGAGGGGTCTCCAACGACGATGACCCGCCGGACGCCCTTGATCGTATGGGTCGCTGCAGCCGCGACCAGTCCGGCCTTCAGAGACTGGGACGGGCCAAGCCAGACGTCCTTGGCAGATGCTGCTGCCGCCTGATTTAACTTCAGCCAATCAATGCCGCTGGTATTTCCAGTGCTGGCTATGACCCCTTGCTCACCGACGACGGCCATGGCTAAGCCCGAACCGGCCGTCGCCGCCAGACCTGTCCTGATGGCATCGGAGGGTTGCTGAACCTCATCTCTGATGAGGGTCCGGGCTGCCAGAACGCCCCCCCGCAGGTCTGAGACCTCTTCATCGAGGCGTGCAGCCAAGGTCTCCGTCCGGTGGTGAAGTGCCTCTTGTGCCAGGGTTCCAGGCGGAGGTTGATTGACCGCCTTATAGGACGCAAACCCGGAATAGATGGTCATCAACAAGAGGGCAGCGAGGATCCCCATCCTTGCCAGAGATTGGGTCGGCGCAGAATAGGTGTCGGCAGGCGTGCGGCGGTCACTGAGCCGATGCCTCCGGTTACTCTTTCCTGCATACGCACTGCTTTCGGCCAAGGCCTGAAGCTCCCAAACTGCTGGCCGAGTCACCCCTGCTTGCGAGAGTCTATCCGCCGGAGCCTGTGCCGTCACGGCCTCGATATGCGCTAATGCCTGTCACAAGGCCGCAATCAGGCACCCATCATTCAGCAAGAGCCTTTGTCACCAGTTCGCTGACGTTTTTTGATAGCCCCTCGGTCTCAGAAATGCGTTTGAGTTGGGCCTTCATCAGCACGCCTAATTCTGGAATGTATCGTCGCCATCCACCCAGAGGTTCGACCATACGGGCGGCGGTCATTGGGTTGAAGCGATCAACGGCCAGAATTTGGTCAGCAAGGAAATGATACCCCGAGCCGCTGGGATCATGGAAGCTGACCAGGTTCGCTGCAGCAAAGGTCGAGACCAGGGCGCGCAGGCGATTGGGATTGGTTTGGTCAAAAGCTGGATGAACCGTCAGCCCCAAGACACGTCCTAAGGCACCTGCCCCCGGATCGCGGGCCTGAAGGGCGAACCACTTATCAATGACCAGGGGCTCGTGTTTCCATCGCTCATAGAAGTCAGCCAGGGCCGTATCGAAGGCCTTGCCGCCGATGATCATTAAGGCATTGAGGCCGCCAATCGCGTCCGTCATGTTGAGTGCCGCCCGATAATGGCCTTCAGCAAGATCTGCAATATCGGCGCGAGGATTTGAGGCCAGCAGATCGAGAACGGCGTTTCTTAGGGCGCGTCGCCCAGCGCTGGCGGCGTCTGGCGAGAAGTCACCCAGGTCCTGCAGGCCCGTATGCAAGCGCTTCAAGTGATCTGCCAGATGCAAGGCCAGTCTCTGCTTGAGCGTTTCGCGGGCGGTGTGAATGGCGCCGGGATCGGATGGCGACGTCGCCAAGGCGAGATCGGTTTCGCTTGGTAGGCTCAAGAGTAGAGCCTTAAATGCTGACTCTGCGGCCTGATCAGAAAGGGCGCGCTCCATGGCCTGAGCATAGCGCTCTTCGCCAACCTCATCGGGCTGGCCTTTAGCCCGGCGGAGGATCAGATCACGGGCCAAGTCCTGACCAGCTTCCCAACGATTAAAAGGATCTGGATCGCCCGCCAACTGCAGATAGCGATCCTTTGGCGCGGTGTCGGTGGTCAGCCCGACCGGCGCCGAAAATCCACGCAGGGCAGATACGACGGGTGGTGAGTCAACGCCCGTCAAGGTGATGCGAGTACTGGCTTGATCCAGGATAATGACCGTCTCATCCACAGCCTCGCCGTCCCGCTCAAAGGCCAGGGTCCGCCCGTCGGCATCCAATAGGCCAAGACGGATCGGGGTTGGCAAAGGCCGCTTGGTCGGCTGTCCAGGCGTAGCGGGGGTCTGCTGGCTGAGGACCAGCTCGAGGGTCTTGGTTTCAGCGATATAGGTGTGCTTTAGGTCAAGCTGTGGGGTGCCAGCCTGTTCGTACCAGCCGAAAAGGTCGGAAAGGTCCTGGCCGGTGACCTCGGCAAAACAGCGGATGAATTCCTCCACCGTGGTGGCGTGTCCATCCCAGCGGTCAAAATAAAGATCCATGCCTTGGCGGAACTTCTCCGGACCGATCAGGGTCTTCAGCATGCGAATGACTTCAGCACCCTTTTCATAGATCGTCGCGGTGTAGAAATTGTCGATCTTATGATAGCTCGACGGCCTCACCGGGTGGGCGAGGGGACCCTGATCCTCACCAAATTGTCTTGCTCTCAGGGTCTTAACGTCCTTGATCCGCTGAACCGCCTCGCCGCGCATGTCGGCAGAAAAACTTTGGTCGCGGAAGACAGTGAGCCCTTCCTTGAGACACAGCTGAAACCAGTCACGGCAGGTGATGCGGTTGCCGGTCCAGTTGTGAAAATACTCATGGGCAACGACACTCTCGATGCGCTCATAGTCCAGGTCCGTGGCGGTGGACGGGTCGGCCAACAACAGAGAGGAGTTGAAGATGTTCAACCCCTTGTTCTCCATGGCACCGAAATTGAAGTCGCGCACAGCGACAATCATGAAGAGGTCTAGGTCGTATTCGCGACCAAAAACCGTCTCATCCCATGTCATCGCGCGCTTGAGGGAATCCATGGCATAGGCCGCCCGGGCCGCCATGCCGGGGTCCACATAGATTTTCAGATCAACCTTTCGGCCTGTCATGGTGATCAGCGTGTCTGACAGGACGTCCAATTCTCCAGCGACCAGGGCGAAGAGATAGCAGGGCTTGGGGAAGGGGTCGTTCCAGATGGCATAGTGACGGCCCCCAGGCAGCACCCCAGACTCCATCAGATTGCCGTTCGACAACAAGTGATGAAAGACCCTGTCGGCTTCGACCCGAACGGTGAATCGGCTGAGCACATCGGGACGATCTGGGTACCAGGTAATCTTGCGGAAGCCTTCGGCCTCGCACTGCGTACAGAAGCGACCCCCAGACATATAGAGGCCATCAAGGGCCTTGTTCGCCTCGGGATTAATCTCGACCTCGGTCTCGAGCACAAAGGCCGCTGGCGGTGCAGGTATGGTCAGAAACTCCGCGTCAATCTGATGCTCGTCTGCGGAGAGTTTACGACCATCGATCGCCACAGATATCGGCTTCAGCCTTTCGCCATTGAGGCTCAGGGGTTCGGCATGATCGCCATTACGGCGGACGGCCATGCGCGCACGAACCCGCGTTGTGTTTGGCGAGAGGTCGAATTCAAGCCTGACCTCATCGATCAGATAGGCGGGGGGGCGGTAGTCGCTGAGGCGGATCGGCTGGGGTGTGTCAGTGCGCATGGCGAAAACCCTATGTGATCTCTTTGGAATGGGCGAGGTCGCCCTTCACAGCAAGCCCGCCATACCTCAATTTTTCTCAACCTAAGCGACTTCAAACACCTGTTTGAGTTGGATCAAGGCACGCAGAGTCCAAAGGCCTAGACCCATATTCAGGCGGCAACCTCCCAAAGGGCCGCAAAATGGGGATAACAACATGTCAAAACTTCGAATTGGATTGGCCCTGTGCGGGGCCCTCGCGATCGCTGGCACAGCTTCGGCAGAAGACTTTCAAGGCAAGCACGCTGGTCTATTCATGCTGCAGGCGCGGATCACCGATGTTTCGCCAGATGCGGGTGACCCCATCAAGACAGCGGCAGGTGCAGTGACGGGCCTAGAGGCGCAGGTAAAGTCCGACGTGGTTCCGACTGTCGGCCTTGTCTATTTCCTGACCGATCACATTGCCGGCGAACTGGTCCTTGGCACCTCAAAGCACGATATCAAGGCTGTCGGCGGAGCCACCAATGTGAAGGTTCACGATACCTGGGTTCTACCTCCCGTGATCGCCCTTCAGTATCACTTCGCCCCGGCCGCTAGAGTCAGCCCCTATGTCGGCGCTGGGCTGAACTACATGCTGTTCTACGGCGGCAAGGACTATAACGGCTTCAAGGTGAAGGTGAAGGACGGGGTCGGTTACGCCCTCCAAGCCGGGGTCGACGTGGCGACGCAAGATCGCTGGAGCATCAACCTCGACGTCAAGAAAATCTATTTCAACACCAAGGCCAACATCAATGCGGGAACCTTGAACTCCAAGGTGAATCTGGACCCGTGGGTGGTCTCAGCAGGTGTTGGCTACAAGTTCTAAAGAGCCCCCCCAACTGAACCCGGAGGCCCCACAAGGTCTCCGGGCTTTTTTGTGTCTGCCGATTGACCCTTCACAGGCAGGCTCACGCAGGATTTAGTGGCGCGAACAAAGCTGTTCGACCCTGGGGAGGGAATGATGTTCCAAAGTGCATCTGGGCTCAGATATGTGGGAGCTGCTGCCTTGGTGGGGGCTCTGCTGGCGGGTGCAGCCTGGAGCGGTGGCCGACCGGTTGATGGAAAGCCCTCCCACTCGACGGCTGCCAATACACCCAAGCCAGCCCAATTGCCGGGATACAATGTCGACCGGAATGCCTATTTCGGCGACCTTCACGTCCACACCTATCTTTCAAACGACGCCTATATCTTCAATGTCCGACGCACTCCTGACGACGCCTATCGGTTTGCCCGCGGCGAAGCGATCGGCCATGCCAGCGGCTTCAACATCAGGCTTGCGGGCGGTCCGCTGGACTTCGTCGCAGTCACCGACCACTCCGAATACATGTCGGCGATCCGCGAAGCCGGCAAGGTTGACAGCCCCCTGCATGCCCTGCCTTTCAGCCAGGGTCTGTTCAGCACCGATCCGGCCCAAATCCAGAAGGCTTTTGCGGCCTTTGTAGCAGGCCGGTCGGCTGGGACCCTGCCCAAGGAATACAACGACCCCTCCATCATGTCCCGGGCCTGGAAAGAGGTTCAAGACGCGGCTACCCGCAATAACCAGCCGGGAAAATTCACGACCTTGGTGGGCTATGAATACACCTCTGCGCCGGGTGGCCGTAACCTGCATCGCAATGTGATTTTCCGGTCGGCCAAGGTGCCGAACCTACCCTATTCCGCCTCGGATTCTGCCAATCCTGAAGATCTGTGGCACACCATGGATGCTTGGCGTGGCAAGGGGGTCGAAGCCCTTGCCATCCCCCACAATGCCAATGGCAGCGACGGTCTGATGTTTGACTCCGTGCGCATCAACGGTCAGCCGATCGACCGCGCCTATGCCGAATTGCGCGCGCGCAACGAGCCCTTGACAGAAATCACCCAGATCAAGGGCACGTCTGAGACCCATCCGACCCTGTCGCCCAATGACGAGTGGGCTAATTTTGAGATCATGGATTCCTATATCGGGCGCGATATCAAGGTGACCAAGTTCGCGGGCAGCTATGTCCGTCGTGCCCTGGAAGATGGCCTGCTTATGCGGGACAAGGTGGGGATCAATGGGTTCAAGCTTGGCTTTATCGGGTCGTCCGATACGCACAATGCGGCACCTGGTAGCGTCGAGGAGCCCAATTTTTTCAGTAAGGTTGGTCGCACGGATGCCACTGCAGACCTCCGCCGATCCGTTCCCCCAAATGGGGCCAAGACTTGGGATGGCGTGCCCGCACCCGATCCAAAGGCACCAGCCGTTCCCCCCTCTCAGGCCTGGGGTGCCAGCGGGCTAGCTGGGGTCTGGGCCGAAGAGAATTCCCGAGAGGCGATCTTCGCAGCCCTGAAGCGCCGGGAAACCTTCGCCACTTCGGGGCCGCGCATCCGCGTGCGCTTTTTTGCCAGCTACAATTTCCCAACCGACCTGACATTGCGCCTGGACTCTGTGCATCAGGCCTATAGCCGTGGCGTGCCCATGGGCGGCGATCTTTTGCCCGCCAAGGGTAAGGTGCCCAGCTTCCTGGTCTGGGCCGTGCGCGATCCCTCGTCGGGCTATCTGCAGCGGGCGCAAATCGTAAAAGGTTGGATTGAGAATGGCGTGGCTAAGGAGCGGGTCTTCGACGTGGCGTGCTCTGATCACCTCACCCTTGATCAGGGCTCATGGCGGTGTCCGTCCAATGCGGCCAAGGTCGATCTTGCGACCTGCCAGCCTGAGCGCTTCAAAGGCGATGTGGAGCTGAAAACGGTCTGGACCGATCCCACCTTCAATCCCAAACAGCGGGCCTTCTACTATGTGCGGGTTTTGGAAAACCCCTCCTGTCGTTGGTCCAGCTGGGATGCAATCCGGAACGGGACGCCGCCAAGTCCTTACATGCAGGCCACAATCATGGAGCGGGCTTGGTCGTCGCCAATCTGGTACGAGCCGACGACCTAAACGGGGTGGTCTGCCGGTCGCTTGCGGGTCGGCCTCAGACCTTTGGCAATCCATCGCGTCTGAGCTAGATCATGCGCTAATGGCGCGGTCTGGAGACCCTCAATGGCTGATTTAGAGGGGCAAGGCCCTAGTGAGCTGGTCGCCAAAGCGGTTGACGTCCACCGCCGGGGCCAGATCGAGGCCGCCGCAGCCCAGTATGCCAAGATACTTGAAGCTTGGCCCACAGAGGTCAATGCGCTCAACAACCTTGCGATTATCAAGAAGCATCAGGGAGATTTCCAGGGTGCCCTGGCCCTGTTGTCTAAGGCCTTTGACGCCCATTCTGGAAACGCGGTGGTCGCCGCCGCCTATGGAAACCTTTGCTTTGGCCTCAAGGACCTATCGGAGGCTCGCAGGGCCTATGCCCGAACCCTTGATCTAACCCCCAGAGATCCCGCCGTGTTGCGGTCCCAGGCCGATGTGCTGCGGCAACTGGGTCTGACGTCTGAGTCGATCGCACATTATGACCGACTACTGACATTAGAGCCGGATTTTGCGGAGGGGTGGGCTATTCGCGGTGGCCTTAAGGCGGATCTAAGCCAGCCTGCCGACGCGGCAGTGGACTTTGCACGCGCCCTAGAGCTCAAGCCTGATTTTCCGCAGGCCTGGAACAATTACAGCCAGGTCCTGCGCCTTCTGGGCCGATTGAATGACGCCCTGGTGGCCACGGAGAATGCCCTGCGAAACCAGCCAGACTATCCCCTCGCGCAGGTCAATCGTGCAAAAGCGCTGTCGGATCTGAGCCGCCCCGGTGAGTCAGCTAAGGCCTGGGCGATCGCCTTGAAAGGGCGACCCCATCACCTCAATGGACTTGGCCTGATGTTGCAGGAAAAGGCCAAGGCTTGCGATTGGTCCGGCTACCAGGAGATCGTCGCGGAAATCCGCCAAAAGACCCGCGAAGGTCAGACGGTGGATCTGCCGTGGACTTTTCTCAGCCACACCGCCGATCCGCACCTTCAGCTTCAGTCCGCGAAAATCCATCTTGGCGACCGGTTTCCCGCTGCTTTTGACCCCCTCTGGCGCGGTGAGGTTTACGATCATGACCGAATTCGCCTCGCCTATGTGTCGTCGGACTTTCGCAATCATGCCATGTCCCACCTGATTTCGGGGCTCTTTAAGCGGCATGATCGCACCCGGTTCGAGGTGACAGGTCTTGCCTTAGGTCCCGCCTCCAATGATGCGGTCCGTCAAAAGCTGATCCCGACCTTTGACCGATTTTTTGACCTAAAGGACCTTTCTGACGTCGCAGCAGCGCAATTGATCCGTCAGCTGGAGATCGACATCCTCATCGATCTCAATGGCTTCACAACCTATTGTCGGCCTGGCATTTTCGCCCATCGACCGGCCCCCCTGCAGATCAACTATCTAGGTCACCCTGCCACCATGGGCGCCCCGTTCATGGACTATATTATTGGCGATCGGTGGGTGACCCCAAAGACCCTGGAAGAGGCCTATAGTGAGGCCATTATCCGCATGCCGCATGCCTACCAGGTGAACAATGTTGAGCGGGAAATCTCGGAGGTGACGCCGACCCGCAAGCAGGTGGGCCTGCCTGATGAAGGGTTCGTTTTCTGTTGTTTCAACGCAAACTTCAAAATCACGCCCGATGTCTTTGCCATATGGATGCGGCTCCTAAAAGCCGTGCCGGGCAGCGTACTCTGGCTCATGCAAAACCATCCAGAAGCCGCGGCTAATCTCAGACTCAGCGCCCAGGCGGCAGGCCTAGATCCAGCGCGCCTTGTTTTTGCGCCGGCTCTACCCGTCAATGAACACTTGGCGCGCCACCGACTTGCAGACTTGTTTTTGGATACCTTCAACTACAACGCCCACACGACGGCCAGCGACGCTCTATGGGCTGGCCTACCCATCGTCACCTTTGCTGGAGATGGATTTGCGTCTCGTGTTGCCGCCAGCCTCTTGGATGCCGTGGGGCTGTCGGCGCTGATTACTGAGAGCCCAGCAGAGTATGAGGTCCTGGCACTCTCGCTCGCGCAGGATTCTGAGCGGTTGGCGACCCTAAAATCTCACCTCAAAGAGGGGCGCATGGCTTTTCCACTTTTCGATACAGACCGATTTTGTCAGGGTCTGGAAACAGCCTTCGAAGCCATCCATGAGCGGCAGCATCAGGGCTTAGTACCCATAGGTTTGGACGTGGCTGACCTGATGGGCCTCACGGGCTGAGGCACTTTCAGGCCCTTGCAATCTTTATCCAGCCTTCGCTACGTCATCGTCCAGGTCCGTCCCCTCTGGGGGGGCAGGCGAGTCCTTCAGGAATTTTTCCACCTTGCCAGCCTCTGAGGCTAGGCGCTTGAGTTCAGCAGACGGACGGGGGGTCGATGCCGTCAAGGCGGCCACAGACCTAGCAATCGCGAGCAAATGCGGCGCAGAGGCAATCAGCCGGGCCTGGTATTCAATCTTATGCGGATCACGATCATATTCGGCACCCGGTGTTCGCCAACCACCCCAGTCGTTCGCGTCCGTGACCACGACGGGAAAGCTGCCCGGATAGGGGTGTTGGCGACAGTCTTCGATCGTCTGCCATCTATTGTGCGCGCGGAGGAGCCGCCAGCGTGGCCCGATGTCCACGTCCGCTTCTTCCTCGAATTGTTCCGCGCGCAATTCGTGCGTCTGAAAATCCCGACCTAAGCCAACGTCATAACTAACCTTTACGGGCTCATCAAAGCCGCGGACCCAGACCGGATTGATCTTTTCGATCACCGCCCAGGCGCCCACGCTTTCAACCCAGACCCGCTGGTTTCTATGAAAAACGGCCTTGGCCATGGCGAGGTCCTAAAATCAAAATCGATCTTCCCCATAAAACCCTGAAATTGTTGACGCCAAGTCAATCTTCCCAGGGGGCCTGCAAGGCGCGTATGGTCGTCACCAAGATCACTATGGACCGGCAGATGCCGGGTGAGGGCGGAAATGAATTTCGACTTTTCGGACGACCAAAAATTTCTAAAGGGCGAGGCGCGCAAGTTCCTGGAAGCCAACTGCCCAACCTCGCAGGTGCGCAAGGTGCTGGAAGATGACGCCAAGGCCTATGACGCCGACCTCTGGAAGGCCGTCGCGGCCCAAGGCTGGCTAGGCGCAGCCATCCCTGAAGCCCACGGCGGCCTGGGTTTGGGGCATCTTGAGCTGTGCGTGATTGCCGAGGAACTCGGCCGCGTTGTGGCGCCGATCCCCTTTGCTTCCACAGTCTATATGCTGGCCGAAGCCATCATGCTGGCCGGGACAGAAGCCCAGAAATCAGCCTATCTGCCCAAGATCGCGGCGGGTGAGATCATCGGCTGCTTGGCGACCTCGGAAGGACCTGGTGCGGTTTCGGCGGCGACGCTCTCGGCCAGCGTTGACGGCGGTAAGCTGTCGGGGGTCAAGATCCCTGTGACCGATGGCGATATCGCTGACGTTGCCCTGGTCCTGGCCAAGGAAGGCGGTCAACCGGGCCTCTATCTGGTGGATATGGCCGGTGTCGTCCGTGAGCCGCTCAAGACCCTGGACCCAACCCGTGATGCCGCCAAGGTGACCTTCTCAGGTGCCAAGGCTGAGCGCTTGGGCGGTGCTGGCGAAGGCCTTAACCTGCTGGAACAAATCCTTGACCGCGCCGCCATCCTGCTGGCCTTCGAACAGACCGGCGGCGCTGACCGCAGCCTGGAAATGGCCAAGGACTATGCCCTCGAGCGCTACGCCTTTGGCCGCACCATCGCCAGCTATCAGGCCATCAAGCACAAGCTGGCCGACATGTATGTGAAGAACGAACTGGCCCGCTCCAATGCCTATTACGGAGCCTGGGCGCTCAATACCGATGCCAGCGAGCTGCCCATCGCCGCGAGTGCGGCCCGGATTGCGGCCTCAGAAGCCTTCTGGTTTGCGTCTAAGGAAAACATCCAGACCCACGGCGGTATCGGCTTTACCTGGCAGATGGATTGCCACTTCTACTATCGGCGGTCTCGCCAACTGTCCCTGGTGGCCGGCGCGCCCCGGATCTGGAAAGAACGACTTGTCAGCCACCTCGAACGCCGCAATGCGGCCGCTTAAAGGACATCGAGATTATGGATTTCAACGATTCACACGAAGAAGCCGCCTACCGCGCTCAGGTGAAGACCTGGCTCGAAGCCAATGCCCCAAAGGCGCATGTGGGATCTGACCCAGAGGGTTCAGACTCCCTGGCCGATTCAAGAGCCTGGCAGGCCAAGAAGGCTGCGGCGGGCTATGCCTGCATTACCTGGCCCAAGGAATGGGGCGGGCAGGGCGGTACGCCCTTGCAGAGCGTGATTTTCGGCCAGGAAGAGGCTAATTATCCAATCCCTGGCAATCCCTTCCAGATCGGTCTGGGCATGTGCGTACCGACCGTGATGAACTTTGCCGATGAGGCCACCAAGGCGCGGTTCTCCGGCCCCGCCATCCGTGGCGAAGAGATCTGGTGCCAGCTGTTCTCAGAACCGTCCGGGGGATCTGACGTGGCCGCTGCCCGCACCAAGGCCGAGCGCGCCTCCGATGGCTCTGGCGACTGGATTATCAATGGCCAGAAGGTCTGGACCACCGGTGCCCAGTTCTCGGACTTCGGCATTGTCATCGTTCGTACCGATCCCACTGTGCCCAAGCACAAGGGTCTGACCATGTTCTGGATCGACATGAAGGATCCGGCGGTCGAGGTGAAGCCGATCCATCAGATGTCGGGCGGATCGGGCTTCAACGAAGTTTTCTTCACCGATCTGCGGATCAAGGATAGCCAGCGCCTTGGTGGTATTGGCGATGGCTGGAAGGTCAGCCTGGTCACCCTGATGAACGAGCGTCTCGCCGTCGGCGGGGCCACGGGCATGGGCTGGTCTCAGTTCATGGAAGCCGCCCGTCAGACGCCGGGCATGGACGGCGGTCCGGCCCTGAAGGACAGCTCGCTTCGCGAGAAGCTGGCCGATTGGTACGTCCAGGCCGAAGGCCTAAAGCACACCCGCAACCGGACCATGACCGCCCTGTCCCGGGGCCAGACGCCTGGCCCAGAAAGTTCCATCGGCAAGATCGTGTCGGCCGTGCAAATGCAGGACCTTGCCAATGAAGCCCTGGAAATGCTCGATCAGTACGGCATCATCAATGATGTCGACCTGGCCCCGCAGCACGGCGGCTTCCAGAGCTCAGTCATGTTCGCCCCTGGTCTTCGGATCGCCGGCGGCACGGATGAAATCCTGAAGAACATTATCGCCGAGCGGGTCCTTGGCCTGCCCGGCGATATTCGCGTCGATAAGGACGTGGCCTTCAAGGACATGCCTACAGGCCGCTAAGCTACTCGCCGCGTTCCGGGCCTTCAGCGGCCCGGACGAGGCTGAGGAATTCCGCCCTCAACGCGAAGGGATCGTCACCCTTGGCGCTGTCGGCCAGGGCGTAGATCTGCTTCCAGCCAAACCGGTCTAAGACCCACGGATCATGGCGCAGTTTCTGACTGAATCCCGCGACCGCCAGGGCCCACCGCGTCGCCTCTGGGGCTGAACTCGCAGATTGGGCGACATCAGACTTGCCAATGGGTCGGCTGATCAGATGAGAGTCCGATTGGCCTGGCAGTTTATAGCGTACCTTCAGGAAGGCGATTTCGTCGCCGGCGCCTGTGGACGCCGCCAGCATAGACTGACCATAGCGCAAAGGATCGCTGGACGGCTGCGCTCCAGCGGGCGTGATCTCATAGAGGGCGGTGACGGAGGTTCCAGACCCCACCTCGCCAGCGTCGACCTTGTCATTGTTGAAGTCTTCGCGGTTGAGCAGACGGGTCTCGTAGCCGATTAGTCGATATTCTGAGACCTGGGCCGGATTGAACTCCACCTGGATCTTGACGTCGTCAGCAATGGGGAAAAGCGAGCCGGAGAAGTCGTCACGGAAGGCCTTCCGCGCCTCGGACAGGGTGTCGATATAGCCGGCGGTCCCATTGCCATTCTGCGCCAGGGCCTGCATCAGGGTGTCGTTATAGTTCCCGCCGCCAAAGCCATAGACCGACAGGTAGACCCCGGTCTTGCGTTTCTCGACGACAAAATCTGTGAGCTTGGCGGGATCTGCGACCCCGACATTGAAGTCGCCGTCAGTCATCAGAATGACCCGGTTCACCGCCTTGGGGTCGAAGTTCCTTTGGGCCACCTCGTAGGCCAGGGAGAGCCCCTCTCCGCCCGCGGTTGAGCCGCCGGACTCCAGGGCGCCCAGGGCGCAGCGCATCTTCAGTTTCTGTGCGCCTGAAGTCGGTGCCAAGACCTCGCCCGCCGATCCGGCATAGGCGACCATGGCGACGTGATCCTGGGGTCGCAGTTGCGAGACCAGCAGGTTCAGCGCCTTTCGGGCCAGGGGCAAGCGTTCCTCAGACGACATGGAGCCGGAGGTGTCGATCAAAAAGACCAGGTTGAGTGGCGGTTGTTCGGCGCGGGGTATGTCATAGCCTTGAAGGCCAATGTGCAGGATTTGACGATCCTGCGACCAGGGGGACGGCGTCACCGTGATGCTGGGTTTGAAGGGGACGTCTGGGGATTCCGGCTTGGCATAGCCATAGTCGAAATAGTTCAGCATTTCCTCGACGCGCACGGCGTCCGACGGCGGGGTCTGACCGTTCTGCAGCATCCGCCGAACATTGGCGTAGGCGGCGGTGTCGACATCCGCAGACAGGGTGGAGACAGGTTCTTCTGCGGTCCGCTTTATGGGGTTGGCGGTGGCGTGGGGATAACGCTCAGTCTCAACGTCTCCCGCCATCCGGGTTGACCCTGGCGCCACAGGCTTTGCCGACACAAAAGGCAAGCCCATTCTGGGTGCAGCCATCATGACAGCCGGCGGCGGAGTCGGAGGCGGCGGCGGCGGCGCGTAGGCGAGAGCGGTCGGGTAGGGGGCCCTCCTTTTCCTGTGGGCTATGTAGGATTCTTCCACCTCTGTCCTGGGGATGGGATAGCCGAGCTTGGCGCAAGCCTGCGCGGTGGGCTCGCCGTCGCTGACCGCCGCCGGGGCGGCGAAGACAGGGGCTGGCGCGCTGCCGGCGGTGAATAGACACAGCGCGATATGGGCGCCCTTACGCAAACTGGACATTTTCCTCGCCTCCTTTGTGGCCCCCGTATTTCAGCTTGGAGACCGTAAGAGGCAGAATCTAGGCGAAGGCGTGTTCGTTAGGGGTCGATTGCGGGGGCGATGTCAGGTCGGGTCATGACGCTGGCGGGGAAGGTCGGGTTGCGCCGCGCCTTGGTCATTTGCTCAAAGGCGTAGCCCAAGCTCAAGATCTTGGCCTCGGACCAGGCCGGGCCCATGAAAGACAGGCCCACAGGCAGGCCTGAAACATAGCCCATGGGCACGGTCAGATGCGGGTAGCCGGCGACGGCCGCGAGGCCAGAAGGCGGGCCGAAGACCCGGGTTCCATTGACGGGATCAACAATCCCGGTCGGCCCGCTCCAAGCGATCAGGGCGTCCAGATGGTCCTTGGCGATTAGCGCGTCTATGCCTTCGGCGCCCGCCAGGCGTTTGGCGTCGGCCTTGGCCTTTAGGTAGGCGGGGTCATCTAGGCCTGGTCCGGCCTGACTGGCGATGAAGATTTCTTGGCCAAATAGCGCCAGCTCCTTGGACTCAGTGGCATTGAAGGCGATGAGGTCGGCCAAGGTCCGGGTCTTGACCTTCTCAGGGTTGGTGGAGGCCAGATAGGCGTTGACCCCTGCCTTGAACTCGGTCCGCAGGATCAACTCTTCTGCGGTGCTGATCGCCGGCAGGTCAGGAATCTTGACCTCCACCAGGGTTGCGCCCGCGGCTTCCAACGCCTTAGCGGTTTCGGCGAATAGGGCATCGGCCTGGGCAGAGCGACCTGCCGTAATCCTTAGAATTCCAAGTCGCGCGCTCTTTAGCGATTTAGCGTCGAGGCCCGCCAGATAATCGACCTTGTGTTGGTCTGCCTCCACGGTGGCCGGATCGTCGGGATCAGATCCGGCCATGGCGGTCAGCATGGCTGCTGCATCCGCCACATGGCGAGTCATGGGGCCGGCTGTGTCCTGGCTGGCTGATATGGGCACGACAAAGGTCCGCGAGACCAAACCGACCGTCGGCTTCAAACCCACCAGACCATTGATGGCGGCAGGGCAGGTAATGGAGCCGTCGGTTTCTGTGCCGACGCCCCCGGCGGCCAGACCGGCCGCGATGGCAGAGCCTGTCCCGGCACTAGAGCCACAGGAACTGCGATCCAGGCCATAGGGATTGCGCACTAGGCCGCCCATGGCGCTCCAGCCACTGACGGATCGGGTCGAGCGGTAATTGGCCCATTCCGACAGGTTGGCCTTGCCCAGGATCACAGCGCCAGCGTCGGTCAAGCGTTTGACTAGGGGCGCATCGCGGTTGGTGATGTTAGCCTTCAAGGCCAGGGAGCCCGCAGTGGTCGCCGTGCCGTCGGCGGACTCAATATTGTCTTTGAGCAGTATGGGCAGGCCGTGAAGGGGCCCCCGAATATGGCCGGCCTTGCGTTCAGCATCCAAGGCCTTGGCGTCAGCCAGGGCGTGAGGATTTAACGCGATAATGCTGTTGAGTTTGGAACCCTTGCGATCCAGGGCCTTAATCCGGGCTAGGTAGGCCTCAGTGATCGAGACAGAACTGGCCTTGCCAGCGGCGATCTGGGCCTGGAATTGCGCCATGGACTGGAAGGCGGGATCGTCTTGCGCCTGAGCGCCTCCGGCGGCCAGGATCACAGCTATTGTCAGAACCGCCTTCATCATGCCCCTAACTCCATAAGCGTCGGAGGCCATTTGACAGCGTCGAAATCGAAATGACCATAGCGACGTGGGCAAGGACCAAACCTTTCCCACGTCGCCTGGACTGTGTGCGCCTTAGAAGGCCTTGCGCACCGTAATGAAGGCCTGCCGCGGGGCGGCGTTCAGCAGGGTCTGATTATCGCCAGCATAGCCAAAGCCATTGGAGCCGATCGTCGAGATGTACTGCTTGTCGAAGAGGTTGGTGATGTTCGCCTGGATTTCCAGACCCTTGGTCAGACCTTCACCTTCAAAGCGGTAGCCCGCCGAAAGGTCAGCTGTCGTGACCGCAGGCACGCTCTGATCATTTGTGTAGGTGAAGAAGCGCTTGGAGGTCATGTGCGCGCCGAGTTTGGCGTACCAACCGTTCTGATCATAGGCCAGTTCGGCATTGAACAGATGCTTCGGCGTGTCGGTCACCGTCTTGCCGGAAATGGCCTTGAGAACCGCCCCAGAGGTCGGATCCAGAACATTGTCCGAATAGGTGCTGTCATTATAGGCGTAGGAACCGAACAGGCTCCAGGCGTCCGAGACCTTCCAGGTTGCGGCGGTTTCAAGGCCCTTGGACTTCACCCCGCCGACATTGGAGAGCACGGTCGGATTGCCGACAATGCCTGCACCGGTGGAATTGCCCAGAAGGCGGTTCTTGAATTCCACATAATAGACCGCGGCAACGCCCTGGACATCGCCGGTATTGAAGCGCCAGCCAGCTTCCAGGGTCTTGGAGGTTTCAGGCTGTAGGGTCAGGGCCTTGCCATTGGCGAGCTTGGTTGTCCCGATGATCAGGTCGAAGGTTGCCTGATTGCCAGCAAAGGGCGAGGCACCGGTATGGGCCCCACCAAAAGCGCGCATGTTTTCAGTGTAGCCCGCGAAGAGTTCATGATCGTTGTTAATCTTGTAGCTGACCCCAACCTGCGGCAGGAAGCCATCCTTAGACGTGATGGTTCCCTTCAGAACAGGCGATCCCTGGATGGTGCTGGCGCCGACTTCAACCTTCACAGCCTTGAAGCCGAAATTGACCTTCACGGCGTCGTTGACCGACCAGACATCTTCCACATATCCCTGGGTCGTCTTGGTCTTAAAGGCGTATTCCCACTGGGTGTAGAAGGGCTTGGTCATGAATTCCAAGGACGAGCGCGGCGAGGCCAGATCAAGGCCGTAGAACCGCCGAGACTGGTTGAAGTGATTTTCTTCAATCCAGCCGCCGAAGCTGATGCTGTGGGCCCCAAGGGTCCAGGTCGCATTGCCGATCGCGCCTAAACGGTCGATGGCGTATTCGGTGGTGCGGACGGACAGGGGTGCGTTGCTGGTTGTGGCCCCAACGACCCCGTAGGCCGGTGAGGGCACATAGGGTGTGTACCAGGTGCCTTGGCCGTCATTGGTGTGACCATAGATCTTGCCGTCGACCTTCAAGTCTCCGATCGGGCCGGACAGGCCGAGAGCCCAGAGCTTGTCGTTCCGCAGGCCAGAGGCGTCATAATAGCTGTCGTCGACGCAGGTGATCTTGCCCGGATAGGGGTTGGTGCCTGAACCGGTATAGCAGCCATTGCCGTCGAGGATGGGCTTAGCGCCGGCATAGTTGGACGCCGTATTATAGGCCTTGGCGATCTGAACCGCGTCGGCCCAATGCCCGGTATTGTTGTCGAGGCTGTAGCCAAGGCGCTTGATCATGTCGAAGGACAGATCCTGGTAGTCATTCTCGCGGCGCTTGGAATAGTCGTAGAGGCCAATCAGGGTGAAATCGCCGATCGGCTGGACGAACTTAAAATCGATCTGTTCTTGCTTCTGCTCGCCCTGACCCTTCCACTTGTCAGCCTGCTGGCGGGCATAGGAGAGATAGGCCTTGCCGCCTGTCGCCGTTACGCCGGTTTCGCCACGCAGGAAGATGCGTGAGGTGTTGTCGGAGCCATAGGTCGCAGAGACCAGGGCTGCCATGGTGTCGGAGGGGGCGCGGCTGGCGAACTGCAGGGCACCGCCCAGGTTTGAGGTCGACGCAGTTGCCAGTGAGCCGGCACCCTGGGCCAGCTTCACGCCGCCGAGGTCTTCAGACGAAATCGCGCGGCTGATGTGCAGGCCGTTGAAATTGCCATAGCTCATATCGCCCAGGGGAATACCGTCCAGGGTGAAGCCCAGCTGGTTTTGGTTGAAACCGCGAATGGAAATCCGGGTCGACCACTCATAGGCACCGAAGGCATCGGCCGACTGGAAGTTCACGCCCGGAAGCTTTTCAACCAGCTTGATTGGACTTGTGCCAGGCGCAGCCTGTGCAATGTCTTGGACCGGGATTTCCTGGACCTGGCGGCTTTCGCCCTTGCCGTAGACGACGATTTCTTCGACTTCGGCAGACGGTGCGGCGGCTGCAACGACATCTGCGGCCCATGCTGGACCCATCGCCAAGGTCAGAGTTGCGGCGGCAACGCCGCCTAAGAGTTTCATTTTCATGTAAGTCCCCATTCGGCGGGC
>CAITHQ010000200.1 GCA_903892305.1 uncultured Alphaproteobacteria bacterium | reverse complement strand
TTTTTCTCACCCACCGCCTCGTGCCCCGGGCCGCTGTGCGATGGATGGCCTTCCAATGGACGATCCCGACCCTCTGGCGCGGCTTGCGTCAGACCCCCGATCTTCCGGCCTTTGAGCTTGAGGCGCAGCCGGAGGCCCTGCTTCTGACCCGTCCATCTCTAGATGTGGAGCATCAGGTGATCCCCCCTGGTGCCTGCGTCTTCCTATCTTCCTGTCAGGCTGGGGATTCAATTTCGGTGGCGGCCGAGGCTGCCCTTTCCGCCCACCCCGACCTAGATCTTCAATCGGCCTTTGCAGCGCTCATCGCCGCCGGGGTTTTCAGTCGCCTTGAGGAGATCACCCCATGATTCTGCGCGCCTATCACGCCTTCGTCGCCTTGGCGCATCGGATGCTGTCCAATGACCTGCTAAGCCTCGTGACCCGGTTGGGTGTCGCAGGCGTCTTCTTCATGTCGGGTCGCAGCAAGGTTGACGGCATTCTTCACATTACGGATGGAGCCTACAGCCTGTTCCAAGAGGACTATAAGCTGCCCTTGATCGACCCGGATCTTGCAGCCCATCTGGCGACCTATTCAGAACATCTCTTTTCGATCCTATTGGTCCTTGGACTGTTCACCCGCCTATCTGCCCTAGCCTTTTTAGGCATGACGGCGGTGATTGAGATTTTTGTCTATCCTGCGGCCTGGCCAACCCATCTAAGTTGGGCGGCCCTATTGCTCTTTCTGATCGCCAAGGGCGGCGGCCGGTTTAGCCTGGATAGAATTGTCCGTATTCCGTGAAACCAAGTTCTGCGGCTATCGTATCTAGATTATAGGCGTCGCCCGCCGCATTGGAGTCTGACATGTCACGTTCCCTCTTCGCCGCCACCACGGCCATCGCCCTGCTGATCGCAAACGCAGCGCCAGCCGCCAGCGCTCTGAAGACTGCCGTGTTTGCTGGGGGCTGCTTCTGGTCTGCAGAACATGACATTGAGCATGTCCCAGGCGTTGTCTCTGTCGATGTCGGCTATGCCGGCGGGGCCCGCAAGAACCCGACCTATGAGGATCATGAGGGGTTCCTCGAGGCCGTCCGCGTCACCTATGACCCCGCCAAGACCAGCTATGCTCAGCTGGTCAACGCCTTCTTCCACCATATCGACCCTACCGACCCCAATGGTCAGATCTGCGACCAGGGCCCCAGCTACCGCACGGCAGTCTTCGTAGCCGATTCGGCAGAGCAGGCGGCTGCCGAACAGGTCAAGGCCCAGGTGTCAAAGAGCCTGGGACGAGGTGTCGCAACCAAGATTCTGCCGGCCTCCCGCTTCTGGATGGGCGAGGCCTATCATCAGGACTATGCCCGTAAGAACCCGATCAATTACGGCTATTACCGGGTCGGCTGCGGCCGCGACGCCCGCCTCAAGGCGGTTTGGGCGGGGCATTAGGGCGTAGGTTAGGCACTTTAGCTGGCCCGCACGCTGCGTGTCTTTCATGCAGCACTGTTAAGAACCTTTATATGTGTAACAAAAGCGTCACCCATCTTGTCATTTTTCGGGCTATAGGGCGCCATCATCCGAACGGGGTCCGGCAAGACTCGACCGTTTCCGGATAATTGATGGAGGGGTTCCATATGACATTTTCACGTCGGCTCGCCCAAGGCGTAGCTCTTACAGCGCTGCTTTGCGCGACATCCACGGCCGTCTACGCCCAGGAAACCACGTCCGCAGTCAGCGGTTCGGTCACGGCAAACGGCAAGGGTATCGCCAAGGCGACCGTCACCCTGGTTCACACCCCGACCGGTACCCGTGCGGTGACCTCGACGGAAGCTGGCGGTGGTTTCGACCTCCGCGGTCTCCGCATTGGTGGTCCGTACACGGTGACCGTGAACGCCGCCGGATATCCGGCCAAGACCTTTAACAACGTCTTCCTTCAGGTGGGTCAGACCTTCAACCTCGACGCTGATCTCGCCGAGGTTGCCGAAGTGGTCGTCACTGCGTCTTCAGCCCGCAACAATGATCAGGGCCCCAAGACGGTCCTGAATGCAGACGCCATCGCCGCCGTCGTCTCGGTCAGCCGCGACCCCCGCGACCTGGCCCGTCATGACATCCTGGTTGCCCAGGACCTTTCCGGTGGCCGTTCCGGTGCCAATGGCGGCGGTATCTCCATCGCCGGTTCCAATCCGCGGTTCAACCGCATTGCCGTTGACGGCGTGT
>CAITHQ010000199.1 GCA_903892305.1 uncultured Alphaproteobacteria bacterium | reverse complement strand
TTTCGCCGAATAGCGGGCTAGGGGTCATGAAGGGGGAGATGATCCGTAACCCCCTGCCGATGAAGGTTCGTCGAGCCTAAATTGCACCAAGTGTTTTCCTGATACCTCATTTTCTGGAGTCTCAAGGCCTGATGCACATCGTTAACCATCGTTAAAGGTTGCGAACGCTAAATCTCCCATCAGGCTTGCAGCAGGCGGCACAGACTTCGACCGACCTTGGCGGCTGAATTCGCCTTCGTCTCGAAATACGATCGGACTGTAATGAGGATCATTGAGGCTTCCGACGAAGCCCTAGGCATTGCCAACATTATCGGTTTGTCGGTTTTTGCCCAGATGATTTTCAACCAACAGGATTTAAATCCTGCTTGGGAAGTTTTGGTAGAGTTTGCCAGTCAGGACCCGCCCGACCCGGGGGCCCTTCTCAACATGTCGATGCTATTGCAGCTGACAGGGCAGACGGAGCCGGGTCTCGATCTCCAGCGCCAGGCACTGTCCATCACCAGGATCTTTAAGCGCGTTCACGGAGATGGCAGCGGTCTCAGGGTTTTGGCTATTGTGACCTCTGGCGATTTCATGGCCAACACGCCCCTGGATTTCTTGCTCAATGGGTCTGACGCGACCGTCTATTTTGTCTATGCAACAGCTGAAGGCGACTTACCTGAGGACCTGCCAGACCACGACGTCGCTTTCTTCGCTATTGGCGAGTCGACGACCAATTATGAGACACTTATGCGTCTCGCCCCCATAGCTGCGGGCTGGCCAAGACCGATCATTAATCACGCGAGCCTGAATATTGCGGCCCTGACGAGAGACGGGGTTTGCCAGATGTGCGCCGAGATTCCAGAGATCCTCTCTCCATCGACCTCGCTGGTGGCGCGCGAAGGGGCTCTGGCCCTTGCTGAGGGGCGCGCTCCCCTGTCAGATTTTATTGCGTCTGGGGTTTTCCCGATCATTATTCGGCCCCTCGACTCTCATGCCGGGCAGGACCTAGAAAAAATAAATTCCCTCGCAGAACTCGGTGACTATCTGGCTACCAGGACGAGTGAGACCTTCTACATAACCCAATTTGTGGACTATTCGGGGCGGGATGGGCTCTTCCGCAAGCAAAGGATCGCCTTCATTAAGGGGAAGCCGTTCATCAGTCACTTGGCGGTGTCTGAACATTGGATGGTCCATTATCTCAATGCCAGCATGGATGAAAAGCCCGAGCGCCGGGCGGAAGAAGCCGCCTTTATGGACGGCTTTGACCAAGACTTTGCTGTGCGGCATGCCAAGGCCTTTGAAGGTCTCTATCGTGCCTTTGGACTGGAATATTTCGGCATAGACTGCGCGGAATTGCCCGATGGCCGACTGCTCTTATTCGAAGCGGATGTGGCCATGATCATCCATGCCCTGGATAGCCCGGAACTCTACCCCTACAAGCCACGGGCCATGGAAAAGCTGTTTAATGGTTTCATGGCGCTTCTGGAAGAAACCGCAGCGGCTGCCTAGGCGGGCTTGAAGCCGGAAATCAGCATTTTCAGCTCAGGCTCATCCACCAGGACTGAAGCCTCGCCGACAGTTGTCCAGAGCCTGTCCCTCTGCCCCATTTCAGGAAAAACCGAGCTCTCTTGCCGAACCTGAAGCGCGAAAACCGTGACGCGAACGGGCTGAACCCGACCACTGGATAGATGCTTTCCATAATGGAAAATCCCGACCTTTTTCCGCCGAATGTCCCCCACAAGGCCGGCTTCTTCAAAGGCCTCTCGGGCAGCACAGTCTGGAGACTTTACGCCCTTCATTGGCCAGCCCTTGGGAATGACCCACCGACGTGTCTCTCGCGATGAGATCAGCAGGACTTCAATCTCGCCCTTGGCATCTCGCCGCCATGGCAGGGCGGCGCATTGACTGCGAGGCTCGCGATCCACCTCCGCCCGCAGGGGGCGTTTGGCAAGACGCGCCTTTTTTGATGTGTCAGCCAATGCCAGGACGTCCTTTTCAAAGGCTTCAATGACAGTGATTCATCCGAATTGTCATAAATTGTGCGCGTCCGGACGACTTTCGACCCCTTGCTCCAAAAGCTAGCATGTGAGACGTCCAGCTCTCACCTAGTCAAAGAGAGCGCCATGTCCGACGCCCAACCCGCTTCAGTCTATGATCTCGCCCACACTGACGAGGCCGATCGCCAGGCCACCTATGCCATATTGGTTGAGAATGAGCCGGGCGTCCTACACCGACTGGTCGGGCTGTTTGCCGCCAGAGGCTATAATATCGAAAGCCTGACAGTTGCAGAGACCGATCGAAATTCCCACACCAGCCGCGTGACGATCGTTACGCGCGGTGCACCTGCTGTTCTGGCCCAGATCGAAGCCCAGCTTGAGAAAATGGTCGCCACGCGCCAGGTCCAGGATGTCAGCCGCGACCCCAACGGATTAGAGCGCGAATTAGCCCTCGTGAAGGTCAAGGGCACCGGGGCGGATCGAGTCGAAGCCCTGCGCATTGCAGAAATCTTCCGGGCTAAGGTCCTAGATACCGGAATAGACAGCTTCATATTCGAGATCACAGGGGCGTCAGGCAAGATCGACAAGTTCGTCGATCTCATGCGCCCGCTGGGCCTTGTGGAGTTGTCCCGCACCGGGGTCCTGTCGATCACCCGGGGCGGGAACTCTATCTAAATCTCAGAGAACTTTCTGGCGGAAAAGTAGACCGCCCGCCACCGCGCCGACTGCTGGTGCGACAAAGAATAGCCATACCTGGGACAGGGCTGATCCACCGACGAGCACGGCAGGTCCGAAACTGCGGGCTGGATTGACAGAGACACCAGTCACCTGAATGCCGACAATATGAATGACAGCCAGGGTGATGCCTATGGCGAGTCCGGCAAAGCCAGCTGGAGCCGACTCCGAGGTCGCGCCAAGGATTACGATTACGAACAGGGCGGTCATCACCACTTCGAAAATGGCCGCCGACTGAAGGGAAAACTCACCTAAATAGCCAGGGCCCCAGCCATTCTGACCTAGACCATGGCCAGTACCTGCTATGGCTGCCAACAGGGCGGCACCTGCAATTCCACCCGCAAACTGGGCAACCCAGTAGCCCGCCATATCCTTGGCGGTCATGCGTCCGGACACAAAGGCAGCAAGACTGACAGCGGGGTTAACATGGCACCCTGATATGGGGCCGATACCGTAAGCCATGGCAACGATGGCGAACCCGAAGGCCAGGGAAATTCCCAGCTGACCAACATGATCTCCGCCCAGAACCGCCGCACCGCACCCGAACAGAACAAGGGTTAGTGTCCCGATGAACTCGGCAATCAACTTCTTCATTTTTAGCCTCCCATTAATTGCTGGAAAGGCTAGACCCAAAATTGCCGCCTGTGAACCATGGTTAATTTGGTTCTTTCGGAATTTCTTCCTCTGCCACTGCTGCCAAATAGGCTTGGCGAGCGATAAAGCGCAGATAAAAGAACTGAACCAGGAACAATGACACCTTTGAGCTTATCGCCCAGATTGCCATGATGCTTGCGACAACTTCAGGAGGACGCGTGAAAGTTAGATATAGGTTCAGTATCCCCGTCCCGAAAATCAGCGCAGCCCATACATAACCAAAGCCGACAATCATGTTCCTGGGAATGTGATCAATGGCGATGGGCGGGATATACCGATACATCCAGCCCGGCTCGAGCATGGTAGTCCCAATAGCTACATAGACCACCGTCGCCTTGAACAAGACGAAGCGAGCGTCGTGAGTGATCAGGGTAAGACCGCCCATGACAATCACAAGGAATAGGCTCGTCCACTGCAGCCGGGCGATTGGCATGCCACGCAGACGCATGATCCCGAGCTGCCCTAGCCCCATGGCCATCCCGCACCCTGTTGCAAATGGTACGCTGTGGGTTGTTGAGAGGACGAGATAGAAAAACAGCGTTGCCGCGAGATCTGTCGCCAGAGGTCTAGCCGCATACAGAAAATGGTCCATCGATTGTCCTGCAGGCGTCGAAATGACAGTCAGGCTAAACCCATCGCCTCGAGACACTCAATGCGTTGGCGAAAATGGCCGGTGATTGACGCCAATTCAGCCCGGGACTTGCAGTTTTACCGGTCGAAGAGATGACAGGACTTCTTTTTCTGCATCATCGGGCCTATATCGGGGTCGTTCGGCTTGCCGGACTATGAGGATAAACGCGCACGCAATAAGCGGACTGGACCCGGGTGCGATTCCCGGCGGCTCCACCAATCTTCCCCCGGGTCTCGCCGGAAAGTGCGGGGCCGATCAGCATCGACAGACGTGTAAAGGTGTTGCTTTCTTCCGGCGTGGCTCACCGTCTCGGGCCATTAATGTAAATGCGAACGATAACTTCGCTGAAGAAGTCCGTTTGGCCGCGTAAGCGACCCGATAGATTTCGACCTAAACTCCTAACGTCTTAGCAGCGTTAGGCGGGGCCCGGAGGGCGCCTTGCAACAGAAGCCCTCCACCTTCCCCAAAACCCCGGTAGATCCGCCTTGCTTGGATAGACCTAGCAGACCATGTTCAGGCCAAGACATTGGGGAGCATTCATGTCCTGGACCAAGGCGGCCTGTGTCGCAATCAGCCTTGTGAGCGCCAGCATGGCTCAAGCCGCTGAGCCTGCAACCCCAGCCACGATTCAGGCGCAGGCTGCGCTCAAAGCCACCCTGCCCTTCGAGGATCGCCAGGATTTTGATTTCGCCGATCACGGATATTTGGGCACGCTCAAAGATCCACTGATCAAGCGCGCGGACGGTATGGTTGCGTGGGATTTGAAGGCTTACGATTTCCTGCAGGGTCCGGCCCCCGATACGGTCAATCCCAGCCTATGGCGGCACGCTGGGCTTCTAGCCAGGAATGGCCTCTTCCAAGTCTCTGACAAGATTTGGCAGGTCCGCGGTTTTGACGTTTCCAATGTCACCTTCATAAAGGGCAAGACGGGCTGGATCGTTATCGATCCCTTGACCACAGCCGAGACCGCCAAGGCAGCGCTTAGCCTGGTCACTGAAAAGCTTGGGGGCCGCCCCGTCATCGCCGTCATCTATACTCACAGCCATACCGACCACTTCGGCGGGGTGCGGGGTATTGTCACCCAGGCAGATGTGGACGCTGGCAAGGTGAAGATCATCGCTCCGGAGGGCTTTCTCAAAGAGGCCGTCAGCGAGAATGTCATTGCAGGCCCGGCCATGAATCGCCGGGCTCAGTTTCAGTTTGGGTATAAGCTGACGCCGGGCCCAACTGGCCAGGTCAGTTCTGGAATCGGGCAGGGCATCGCCAAGGGCACGATCACCCTGATCGCCCCCACAATCTCAATCGACCATACAGGTCAGACACTACATATCGACGGGGTCACCATCACTTTCCAGATGACTCCAGGCACCGAGGCGCCTGCGGAAATGAATCTCTATTTCCCAGACTGGCGGGTCCTCTGTATGGCGGAGAATGCAAATGTCTCCATGCACAATGTCCTGAC
>CAITHQ010000198.1 GCA_903892305.1 uncultured Alphaproteobacteria bacterium | reverse complement strand
GGGTTGATCTTCAGATATTCTTCCTTGGTCAGGCCGTCGAAATGGAAGCCCGGCGGCTGGAGGATCTCTGCGGTTAGGCCCTTGGCCATGAGCAGGAGGCGGACCCGGGTGGGGAAGGGCGAGTCATAGGTCTGGAAGAGTTTCATGGGGTTCAGGCCTCTGTGGCGATGAAGGTTCGGCGCGCGCCGGGGGGCGTTGCGCAGAAGGGATCGGTACAGCAGGCGGCGCGTCCGGCAGCGATATAGTCAGCGTCGTGCCACCAAGGCTGGCTGGCGGCGGCCATGGCGAAGGGCGCGGCAGCCCTGGTCTGTTTGGGTTGCTTTAAGAAGGGCTCAATAAGAGTTGTAATATCAAAGGCCTCACCATTTTTTATAACCTTCGAAACGGCGGCGGCGTCTTCAATGTGAGTCAATGGATCGCCTTGGCAGACGACCAGGTCGGCCAGGGCACCCTTGGAGAGATAGCCCAGGGGTTGGTCGAGAAACTCCCCGGCGGCCTTGGTGGCGGAGCTCAGCGCCTCCACTGGCGTCATGCCAAAGCGAACCATGGCTCGGAGGTTCATATGTAGGCTGATCCCATTGAAATCAATTGGAGAATCCGTGCCTGTTACCACCTTGCCTCCGGCCTTTAGCATGGCCTTCAAGTGGGCGACATTCCGCGCAAGGGACTCTAGGGCTGGCTTGGTGTCGCCCTTGACGGTCATCTCGACCCTTGCCTTGAGGCGGGCATATTCCCACGGCGGATAGAGGGCTTGGGTGCGGGGATCATCCAACAGGGAGCGATCCTCGGCATAGAGGGCGCCTGCAGAAAATAGGGTGGGGGTGCGCCGGGCACCGCTGGCAGCGAATAGGGCGGTGACGTCCTGATAGCTGGCTCCCAGGAAGCTTTGGGTGCGGGAATAGCCAAACCGGCTGGTGGCCCCCATGTGCTCCATGCCGTCCAAGCCAAAGGCCAGGGCCGGATAGTGATAGTGCGAGACCACGGGTAGGCCGTGGGCGTGGGCCCAGGCAGTTAGGTCTCGCTGCATGTCCAAGGGCAGGCGGACATAGGACTTGATAAGGTCATAGCTGAGGGCTGTAACCCGCTCGAGTTCCAAAGCCATTTGCCCAGGCTCGGTCACGGGGCGCATGAAGTTGTAATAGATCCGCCCGCCGTCTATGGCCTCACCGGTGGCGAAATAGCGCGGGCCAATCCGGGCGCCGGAATCTAGGGCCTCGCGGTCCTCCACCATGTGATAGGCGGGCGATCCCGGAGAGCGGGTGGTGGTGACACCAAGGGACAGCCAAAGCCGTCCTTCCCGATCCCCATAGGCATAGCCCGCCATCTGGCGGTGGGCGTGCATTTCCACGAGGCCTGGAATGACCGTGGTCCCTGCGCCAGCCTCAATGAGACGAGCGTCCGTGGGGCCCTGTCCCTTAGGAACGATATCGACAATCCGATTGCCGTTGATGACGATGTCGAGGTCCTTACGGGCCTCTGTGCCGAGGCCATCCCAGACCCGGCCTGCGCGGATAACCGTCTTTCCCAAGGGTTTGGCGTTGGCCCATTTAAGGTCTAGAGCGACATCTCTTGGCGCGGCACCATCCAGGGTGATCAGACGCAACTTTCCCGCCGAAAGGTAGAGCAGGGTGTTTGAGTCCCCGCCCCAGCTGGGGGCGTCCGTGACTTCGTTATTCAGCACCTTCGGATGGCCGATAAAGCCCCCCTGGGCATCGACCTCGACCACCCAAAGTCGGCTGGCAAAGACATAGGCTAGGTGGGTGCCATCGGGCGACCAGACCGGTCCGTCGTCGCCCCTGACCCCTAGGGATTTGTGCGGGGCGTGGGGCTGATAGGTGGACTTGGAGGTCGCCACATCTACGGTCAGAACTTCGCTCAAGCCCTCGCGGTAGCGAGCCGAATAAGGTTTGAAGGCGGCCAGGGCTATGGTCTTGCCATCAGCGCTCCAACTGGGCCTGCCTGGTTCCCAAATGGCCGGGAGTATCTGGCGGATGGTGCCTGTGACCACATCTGCTGTGTGCAGGGCACCGGTTTGATCCAGAAAAGCTAGGGTCTTGCCATTGCGCGACCAGGCCGGCGCCAGGGCCGCGCCTGAATGCCGCGTGATCTGGCGGTCCTCGCCGGTCGCCAGGGTGCGCACCCAGACCTGCAGGTCGCCGCCCCGGTCGGTGGAATAGGCCAGGGATAGACCGTCTGGCGACCAGGCCGGGTCGCATTTCCAGAACTTGTCCTTGGTCAGCGCCTTGGCTGCGCCCCCGATGGGTAGAATCCAGATATCGTTTAGGGCTCTGAAGGCGATCTGGGTCCCATCGGGTGAAAGCATGGGGCTGCCTATACCGACCACCGGACTGGGCACGGCTGAGTCAAAATTGCGACCCCGCTTGCGATAGAAGGGCCGGGCGACCTGGAGTTTGACCTCAAAGGGGATTGGGTGGCGGCCGGTGGCACCCAGGCGCTGGATTTTCCCGTCAGCAGCGAAGATCATTTCGCCATTGGGTAGCCAAGTCGGCCGGAACGGAAAGACGTCAGCCCCTGTGACCAGGACAGATTCGACGTCGCGCAACTCCGCCTTGCCCTCATCCAGGTAGGTGAAGATCAGCTGGCCTTGAGGATTGAAGCTTGGGCTGTGCAGTTCACCCGACGCAGTGGCGTAGGCAATCCTTTTGACGCCGCTCAGGGTCAGGGTTTCAATGCGTCGCCGATCAACCACATAGGCCAGGGTCTTGCCATCAGGGGACCAACAGGGCTGGCAGGCCTGTCCGTCGGCCTCGGCCACCAGCCGTGGCGGCCCGCCGGTGATCGGCATGACATGGATGGCGTAACGACCTGTGGCATCTGCAGCAAAGGCGATGGTCTTGCCATCCGGCGAAACCCTAGGCTCGCGACAGTCATAGGCGCCCTGGATCAGTTGTGTCAGGCCATTGCCATCGGCTTGAACCGACCAGATGTGGAAATTTCCGGCACGATAGGACTGAAAAACCAGGGTTTTTGAGTCTGGTGTCCAGTCAGGCTGGGCCCCATCGGTCAATTCATCCGTCAAGCGCTTGGCAGGGCCGCCCTTGACTGGAACGGTCCAGATGGACCCGTGCAGGTCCATGGCAATCGCAGTGCCGTTTGGGGACGCCGCGACAGCGATATTGACCCCTTCAGTGACAGTGACCCATCGGGAATTGGAGGTCGCGCTAGACGCAGGTTTTGCCACCGTCGTGGCGGCAATCGCTGTTCCGCCAAGGGTCAAGATTACACGACGGTCGATGCCGTCCTCAGGCTTCCGGGTCATGGTGTGTCCTAGGCCTTGGCCAGTTGGGCGTGCGGTACAGGGTCCATGCTGTTTGCGGGCATGGGATCGACCGTCACACGGCGCATGTGGCGCCTCTGCCCAGGATAGTCATTGAGGGCGTAGTGCCAGACCGACCGATTATCCCAGAAGGCCACCGCGCCTGGAGACCACTGGAACCGGCATGTAAAGGCTTCGCTTCGGCAATGCTCGAAGAGGAAATCCAGGAGTGGCTTTGATTCCCTTTTGCTCCAGCCCTCGAACTTGGTGGTGAAGGCTGGGTTCACATAAAGCGCCTTGCGACCCGTTTCCGGGTGAGTGAGGACGACGGGGTGAATATATTCGCCGACAGCGCCTTCAGCCTCCACAACCTTCATTGAGGCGCGCTTCTGGGCCGAGTGACCGCTGGCTGAGTATTCCCGTCCGGCGGAATGGACAGCGTTCAGGGTGTCGAGGGTAGCGCGCAGGGCGGGCGTCAGGGCTTCATAGGCTACGGCCTGGCTTGAGAAGAGGGTGTCGCCGCCCCAGTCGGGCAGCTCAATCGCATGCAGGATCGATCCGATCGCAGGCGTTTCCAGAAAGCTCATGTCCGAGTGCCAGCCGCCGCCGAAATTTGTCCTGTCCGAAGGCTCCTTGACGATCTCCATCACCTCAGGGTGCTCATCCATTCCCGCCACATAGGGGTGGATGTTCAGGGGGCCGAACCGCCGCCCAAAGGCAACCTGCTGATCTGGTGACAGGGCCTGATCACGGAAGAAAATGACCTGGTGTTCAATGAAGGCCTGACGAATCTCGGCGATGAGGCTGTCTGGGAGAGTCTGGGACAAATCGACCCCGGAAAGCTCTGCGCCCAGAGCGCCAGCGACCTTATGAATCCTCAAACCCGCCATTTGACCCGCCTCCATTGGTGCACGCGCGCACGTCAGATAACCGCATGCCCGGACTGCACTTTCAATACGTCGCGTCGTCCAGTGTCCTGCTTGCCGCAATAGCGCTGTTGCTCACCCGATGATAAGGCGCACCCTCTTTGGGGGATTTGCAATGACCGCGACGGCGCTTTCCTGGCGACATGCCTTGTTGGCTTTTTTGGTTGTTGCGATCTGGGGGAGCAATTTTGTGGTGATTAAGGTGGCCCTGGCCCACCTGCCGCCCCTGACCTTTGCCGCCCTGCGCTTTGGTCTGGCCTTTTTCCCAGCGGCTTTGTTTTTCAAGCGACCAGACGTGCCCCTTCGCAATCTAGCGGCCTATGGCATGCTGATCGGTATTGGTCAGTTCGGAGCCCTCTATATCGCCATGGGCCATTTGATTTCACCGGGCCTCGCATCCCTTGTGGTGCAGTCCCAGGCCTTTTTCACCATCGGACTGTCTGTCTGGCTTACCGGAGAGCGGGTGCGGGGCTATCAATTTGCCGCCTTGGCCCTTGGAGCGGCCGGCATTGCGGTAATCTTGACCCATACCGACGCCACCACGACGGCCCTGGGACTGGGCATGGTACTGTTTGCTGCGGTGTCCTGGGCTATAGGCAATACGGTTCAGAGGGCGACGCCTAGCGTCAACTCATTGGCTTTCGTGGTCTGGTCCAGCGCTTTTGCCGTGCCACCCTTAATTGTTCTGGCCATCATTTTCGATGGTTGGCCCGCGATCCAGACCGGGCTTATCCGGGCTGATCTGGGGACCTGGACCGCAGTGCTGTGGCAGTCTCTTGGCAATACGCTGTTGGGATACGGGGCCTGGGGATTTCTGTTGGCCAGATATCCGGCTGCGACGGTGTCTCCGTGGTCGCTTCTGGTCCCGGTCTTTGGCATGGGGGCTTCGGCAATCTTGCTGGGGGAATCCTTGCCGGTCTGGAAGCTTGCCGCCGCTGGGCTCATACTTTCAGGCCTCGCCGTGACGGTGATTGGCCCACGGATTTGGACCGCCAAACCTGCCACTTAGACGCCAAGGCGGATGACAGGATGTGGGCTATTCGCTAAGGGCGGACAAACAGGAGTTACAGGCATGAATACCGAACAGGTTCTCGAAGAATTCCGTGGCGCGGGCGCCCTGCGCGAAGGCCACTTCATCCTGTCTAGCGGCCTGCATTCCGGGACCTTCCTTCAGAAAAATCTCGTCTTCCAATATCCCGACCGAACCGAGCGGCTTTGTAAGGCCCTGGCAGCCCTGATCACCGAAACCGTTGGCAGGGTGGATGTCTGCATCTCGCCCGCGGTGGGCGGGATTATTCCAGGTTACGAAACCGCGCGGCACCTGGGTGTGCCCTCGCTCTATGTGGAGCGGGAAGGGGGCGAGTTTAAGCTCAGGCGGGCCTTTTCGATCGAACCCGGCGCGCGGGTTGCCATGGTGGAGGACATCGTTTCCACAGGCCTGTCCTCTCGCGAATGCGTCGAAGCCATTAAGAAGGCTGGTGGCGAGGTTGTTGTGCGGCCTGTCTCGTAGATCGTTCTGGCGGCCGCGCAGATCCAGGCGCGCCCTTTGTGGCCTTGGCACGGTTGGATGTCCCGGCCTACCCGGCTGATCAACTACCACCGGAACTGGCGGCCATTCCGGTAGAAGACCCGGGCAGTCGGAGACTTTCCAAGTGAACCTGCTGCGTTTTGGCGTAAACATTGACCACGTGGCGACCATTCGGAACGCGCGAGGTGCCGACTATCCCGATCCTGTCCGGGCCGCAGAGCTGGCCATGGCTGCTGGGGCTGATGGCATTACCGCTCACCTGCGCGAGGACCGACGGCATATATCCGATACAGATATCGAAGCTCTGGCCAGGGTGACCCGTAAACGGGGCATTCCGCTGAACTTCGAAATGGCGGTGACGCCAGAAATGGAAGCTATCTGCTTATCGCACCTTCCCCATGCGGCTTGCCTTGTTCCTGAGCGCCGGGAAGAGGTGACCACAGAGGGCGGCCTCGACGTGGTCGGCGGGCATAACCGCATCGCCCCTGCGGTCAAAAGGTTCGTCGATGCAGGCGTCCGAGTGTCGTGCTTTGTGGATGCAGATATCGCCCAGATTGCGGCCGCTAAGTCCGTTGGTGCCCAGGTGGTTGAGCTAACCACAGGGCCCTATTGCGATGCGGTGCGCGAGGGCTCGCCTGAAGCACCGCACCTGCTTCGCATCCTATGCGCTGCAGCCGAAGAAGCTGACCGCTTGGGCCTCGAGGTTCATGCGGGCCATGGCATCGACTACGAGACCGTGGGGGCCATTGCCGCAATCCCCCAGGTGGCTGAACTCAATATCGGTCACTTCTTGATCGGTGAGTCGATCTTCGTTGGCCTTTCTTCGGCGATCGGCAGAATGCGCTTATTGATGAACGCTGCCCGTGCTGAGGCCGCGGCGTGATTATCGGCATTGGCTCTGACCTGTCGGATATTCGTCGGATCCATCGCAGCCTAGAGCGCTTCGGCAGTCGTTTTACCCATCGGATTTTTACTGAACTTGAACGCAGTCGATCTGAAAAAAAGACTGACCCTGCCTCCAGCTATGCCAAGCGATTTGCCGCTAAGGAGGCTTGCGCCAAGGCTTTGGGCACAGGCATGAGGGCAGGGGTTTTTTGGCGGGATATGGGTGTGGTGAATATGCGCTCGGGCCAACCCACTATGGCCCTCACCGGCGGTGCCCTGACCCGGCTGAACACAATGACGCCAGCGGGACACAAGGCAGTGCTTCACCTGTCCCTGACGGATGATCATCCCTATGCCCAAGCCTTCGTAATCATCGAGGCTGTGCCACTTTAGCCCCTTCGGCTTAAAGATTGTTCACTCGCCAGAATTGCCCTGACGTCGTATGCAGCGGCAGTTTATCTTCGTCCGGTTGGCCGGATTGACCAAGGACCACGCGATGTCTGAAGCCGTTCCCACACCAGAGCCAGCCACAGAAGTGCCCGAGGTCAATGAGACCTGGGAGATTATTAAGACCGTAGCTGTGGCCTTGCTGATCGCTTTGGTCCTGCGGGTCCTGTTGTTCCAGCCATTTACAATTCCGTCTGCGTCCGAAGAACCCAACCTCTATGAGGGTGACTATGTGCTGGTCACGAAGTTCGATTACGGCTGGTCGAAACATTCCATCCCCCTCAGTCCAGACCTGTTTTCGGGTAGGATTTTTGGCAGAGCGCCCACCCGCGGCGACGTGATCGTGTTCAAGCTGCCGAGGGACAATAACACCGATTATATCAAACGGCTGATTGGCTTGCCGGGCGATCGGGTCCAGGTGCGCGAGGGCCTGCTCTATATTAATGGAAAGATCGTTCCGAGAACCGTCACCGCTACGGTTGAAGAAACCGGCGGAACCGAGTCGATCATTCCAGTGCAGCGGGTGCAAGAAACCCTGCCTGAGGGCCGCAAGATCATGACCAATGACTTTGGTCCGAATTACCCCTTGGACAATACCGAGGAGTTCACGGTTCCCCTCGGCTACTATTTCTTCATGGGCGATAATCGTGACAACTCCGCAGACAGCCGCCTATCGGTTTACGACGGCGTTGGGATGGTGCCTGAGGAGAACCTCGAAGGCCGGGCGCGATTCGTGCTGATTTCCTGGAATAAGGGCGCTTCGCTGTTCAAACCCTGGACGTGGGTGCTCAACTTGAACTTCAACAGGTTTGGTCGGGTGGTTCACTAGGTCGGCACTCGTCTTGCCGCATTAAGGTCAAGCCGCTAGCTAGGGGCTTGGCTTCGGCCTTTCCCTGGGCAAGCGGACTTACTCATGAATGCCAATCCGACGTCTGCACAGAGCGCCCCGCCCGCGGCCGCCTTTAGAGAACTCGCAGAACTTTTTTGGACGATTGGTTTAGCTCTGATCCTGACTGTGGTGCTCAAGGCCGCGTTGTTTCAGCCCTTCACCATCCCCTCTGCGTCCATGGAACCGAACCTCGTGGAAGGGGACTACATCGTCGTTTCCAAGTTTTCGTATGGGTTTTCCCGCTACTCGATCCCCTTCAGTCCACCTCTGTTTTCCGGTCGGGTGTTTGGGCGGCCACCCGAAAGAGGCGATGTTGTCGTCTTCAAACTGCCGAGGGATGGCCGCACCGATTATATCAAACGGGTGATCGGCCTTCCTGGAGATCGCATTCAGATGAAGGCTGGGGTGATTTTTCTGAATGGGTCAGCAATCCCCCGGCACCCCTTGCCATCTGTGATGATGGATTCGGGCTATGGGTTTACCCGCAGCGTCGAGCGTTTCGAGGAAATCCTTCCCAATGGGCGACGCTATGTCACCTATGACTTTGGGACTGACGGCGATCTCGACAACACATCAGTCTATGTAGTCCCCAAGGATAATTTCTTCATGCTGGGCGACAATCGAGACAATTCTTTAGATAGCCGTGTGCCAAGCGCCATTGGCGTCGGTTTTGTTCCCGAAGATAACATCGTGGGTAAGGCGCAAGGCATTCTCCTATCCTGGAATAAGGATGCGCAGCTTCTTGAGCCATGGACCTGGTTCACAGACGCCCGCCCGGAGCGCTTCTTCAGGTCTTTACGATGAACCGGCGACTGCAAGCCGTCGCCCATTTACAAGCCCTAATTGGTCACGAGTTTGCCGATCAGGACCTCCTTGATCGCGCACTTACCCATTCAAGTGTCGGAAATGGGGGAACCAAGGTTCGGGATAATGAGCGGCTGGAGTTCCTCGGTGACCGGGTGCTCAACCTCTTAGCCGCGGAGCAGCTTACCGAGGTGAGGCCAACGGCCCAGGAGGGCGAGCTATCACGGTGTATGAATCAGCTGGTCAATTCCCACACCTGCGCGCGGATCAGCCGCGCGATCGGTCTGCGCGAAGCTCTTCGGGTTGACGCAAGCGCAAGCAAGGTTGGCGCGCGTGATAGCGACCGCGTGCTTGGCGATGCCTGTGAGGCGGTGATGGCTGCCCTATACCTGGATGGCGGCCTAGAAACGGCGCGGACCTTCTTCCGCAGGTTTTGGGCGGAAGAATTTAGCGATCTTGATGCGCCCCAAAGCAAGGATTCCAAGACCTTGCTGCAGGAATGGGCTATGGGACGCGGCTTGCCCGCCCCAGACTATGTGGTGGTTGACAGCCAAGGACCCTCCCACGCCCCGATTTTCACCATCGAAGTCCGATTGCCCGGCTATGACGCTGAGACCGCCAAGGGCGGCTCTAAGCGTGAGGCTGAAAAAGCGGCCGCAGGCTTGATGCTTACCAAGAGAGAACTCGAACCATGACCCGCGCCGGCTTTGCCGCGATCATCGGCGCGCCCAATGCGGGCAAGTCGACCCTGACCAACCGACTGGTGGGGGCCAAGGTCTCGATCGTCACACAGAAGGTGCAAACCACCCGCTTTCCTGTCCGTGGCGTCGCTATGGCCGGTGAGGCCCAGATCATACTGGTGGACACTCCCGGAATTTTCTCGCCTCGGCGCCGACTGGACAGGGCCATGGTGAGATCCGCCTGGGGTGGGGCAGACGAAGCAGAAGTTGTGGTTCATCTGGTAGATGTCCAGGCAGAGTTATCCGTTGGAGACGGGTCGGCTAAGTCTGCCGACAAGCGAGCGGTCATCGACGTGGAGACAATCATCGAGGGGCTGAAGGCATCCAAGAAGCAAGCCATCCTCGCCATCAATAAGATCGACGGCGTTAAGCGCGAGCGCATGCTGGCCGTTGTCCAACGGCTGTTTGAGGCTGGGGTCTATTCAGAAGTTTTCATGATTTCCGCTGCGGACGGTGCCGGGGTTGATGATCTCAAGGCGCGGCTTGCTGACCTTATGCCCGAAGGCCCGTGGCTGTATCCGGAAGAGCAGACGGCAGATCTTCCGGTTAGGTTGCTAGCGGCTGAAATCACGCGGGAAAAGATCTATCTGCGTGTGCATGAGGAGCTGCCCTATGCCGCCGCTGTCGAGACCACCTCCTTTGAAGAACGGGCAGACGGATCGGCCCGAATTGAGCAGACGATCTATGTGGAGCGAGAGAGCCAGCGTCCCATCGTTCTCGGGAAGGGCGGCCAGACCCTGAAGTGGATCGGGCAGAAGTCCAGGGAGGAACTGACCGACCTTCTGGACCGGCCTGTGCACCTGTTCCTGACGGTCAAGGTGGATGAGCGGTGGGCCGACAAGCGCGAATTCTATGGCGATGTCGGTCTGGACTTCGACGTTTAGGTCAAGGCGATGGAGTTTCAGGACGAGGCCTATGTTTTGTCCGCCCGCGCCTTTGGTGAGACTGGCGCAATTGTCGAATTTCTGACGGCCAACCACGGACGCTATGCCGCCCATGTGGCCGGTGGAGCCTCACGGCGCATTAAACCCTTCCTACAGGCAGGTGCCCGGGCGCTCATTCAGTATCGGGCGCGAGTGTCCGAGCAGTTGGGGGCGGTATCTCTGGAGCCTGTGGGGGAGGGACCATCGGCCCTTTTTGATGACCCGCTAGCCCTGGCCGGTCTGTCTGCTGCGGCTTCCGTGGCCTCTGCGGCGCTTCCGGAGCGAGAGCCCCATCCTGGTGCGTTTTTGGCCTTCGAGGCGCTATCGGAGGCTCTGGCATTCCCTGACATATGGCCCGCTGTCTACGTGCGCTTTGAAGCTGGATTGCTCGAGCATCTTGGGTTTGGCCTGGATCTTTCGAAATGCGCAGTGACTGGTCAGCTGGACGATCTGATTTATGTTTCTCCGCGCACCGGGCGGGCGGTTAGCCGTGGTGCAGGCGAGCCCTACAAAGACAGATTGCTGTCGCTACCGCCCTTTATGCTCTCTTCTCAGTCGCGGCTTTCCTCAGGCGACGTCGGCGCAGGCTTGGCATTGACGGCACATTTCCTCGAAGCCTTTGTATTCGGTCCGCTGAACCGTCCCCTCCCGCCGGCGCGGTTTTGGCTCATCGACAAGCTTACAGATGCGCAGCGTCTATGACGCGCGACGCTGAGACAGCTAAGACGGACATGGAAACATCGGTCTGATTCGTTATGTCCAAACCCCTGAGTCCACCGTCCGG
>CAITHQ010000197.1 GCA_903892305.1 uncultured Alphaproteobacteria bacterium | reverse complement strand
GGCCAGGCTGGTGCGGAACTTGGCCACCATGTCGGCTTCTGTCCCATAGTCCAGATTGGCCTGAACCGTGCAGGTGCGGAACATCATGTCGAGGCCGAGATTGCCGACCTTAGGCATGTATTCCCGCATGATCTTATAGCGGCCCTTGGGCATGACCGGGATCTGGTCCCGCCGCCAGTTTGGGGTAAAGCCCAGACCCAGGAAGCCCAGGCCCAACTCATCGGCGACCGTCTTGACCTCTTGCAAATGCTCGCCGGTCTCGGCGCAGATGTCGTGCATGGTCTCAAGCGGCGCACCGGACAGCTCGAACTGGCCGCCGGGCTCCAGGCTGACATTGGCCATGCCCCGCTCAAGACCGATCATGGTCTCGCCCTCATAGACGCCGGACCAGCCAAACCTTTTCAGGCCTTCCATCAGGGCCTTGATGCCACTGGGCCCCTCATAGGCCACGGTGTCGTGAGACCCCTGGCGGAAGACGAATTTTTCGTGCTCTGCCCCGACCCGCCAGCGATCGGCGGGCTTGGAGCCCTTTTCAAACCAGGCCAGGAGATCCTGCATGGTGAGGGGGCGGTCATCGACCTCGGTGCCGGCCATGTTTTTCTCCCCAACCCGTCTCAAACTCGAATGCCGTCGGATTGTCATCCGTACTGCGCAGTGATCTTTACGCTGTTCACACAGGTGGGCGCAAATCCAGAAACCTCAAGGTCCCACCGACTCACAAACCCGCAGCCCTCATAATCTCGATTTGGCGTCAGCTTTGTTACACACCTGAGGTCCAGTCCCCGAGGGCAGCCTGCCAGAGGGTCATGGCGCTGATAGCTGCGGTATCGGCGCGAAGTATGCGCGGCCCAAGGCTCACAGGCACCGTAAAGGGTAAAGCCCGCAGGCGCGCCCGCTCGCCAGGTGAAAAGCCCCCCTCAGGCCCGATTAGAATCGCCCAGGGACCAGCACGTTCTCTGGCCAAGACATCGGCCGCCATGCCCGCATCCCCCGCCTCATCGCAAAAGAGCAAACGCCGACCCAGGGGCCAGGTCTTATCCCAATCACCGAGGACCTTATCGAGTTTCAGGGTCGGCCGGATGTCTGGCGTATTTAGCCGTCCGGTCTGCTCAGCAGCTTCATTGGCAATCAGTCGCAGGCGATCTTCCCGCGCACGCTCCACGCTGGCCCGCTCGGTGACCACGGGCCAAACCTCTGCTGCACCCAGTTCCGACGCCTTTTCCACGACGGTTTCCAAACGCCCCCGCTTGATCAGAGCGATCAGCAGAATCAGATCCGGCATGGGGGTCTGGGGCCGGGTCTGCGCCTGGGTCCGAAGAATGACGAACCGCTTGCCGATCTGCTCGATGACACACCGCCACTCACCGTCAGCGCCATTAAAGGCCAGCACCTCATCGCCGACGCCCTTACGCATGACCTGGGTCAGATAGCGGCTCTGGCCGTCATCCAACGGTAGGGCAAAATCGGGGCTGAGGGGCGATGTAACAAGGAGACGGATCATGGGATCAGACTAGCCGGGCCGACAGCCGGTTCCAACAAGGCATGGCTATTGGCTGAGCGGACGCCCGGTTTCCCAGGCGAGCCAGGCGGCCAGTACCAACAGGCACCCCGCCATGAGGGCCTGTCGCCAGCCATGCCGCCCGATTGAGGGCCTTGCGATCTGATGGGCCCGATCTCCCATGAGAACGAGGCTGGAATGGATCACCAGACTGATCGCCAGATGGATCAGACCCAGATTCAGGACCTGCCATCCCAGATGACCAATGGCAGGACTTGTAAAGCCCGGCAGGAGAGCGGTGTAGAGGATCAGGATCTTGGGGTTGAGCAGGTTGGTGGTCAGCCCCCTCAGGAACAGGCCCTTCCCGTCAGGCGAATCAAGCCGGGACGTCGACGCAGGGGTCACCTGCCAGGATTCCCAGGCCAGCCAGACCAGATATCCCACCCCGGCCCAACGCAGGCCGCCATAGAGCAGTGGCGCTGCAATAATGGCTTCCGCCAATCCCGCCACAGCCAGCAGCATGTAGACGCTGAGACCCAGGGTAACCCCCGCCACGGTGACAAACCCGGCCCAGCGGCCCCATCGGGTTGAGACCAGGGTCAGATAGGCCATGTTCGGTCCAGGCGTCAGCTCCGCCAGAGCCACAGCGGCGACAAATCCCGGCAGGCGTTCGAAATCCAGAGGGAAGGTCATGGAGACTCAATGGAAGGCCAGGGGCGTGGGTTTCTTCATAGCAGCCCAGTTGCATCGGGGTGTCATCTGTTTGCCCTCGGGCGCAGGGGGTTTTGACTCCCCCGCCTTGCCGGGCAAGACTGCAACCATTGTCAATTGTGAAACCAGCCCATGCCCAGCTTCGAACATGACGGCCTGACCCTGGCCTATGACGACATTACGCCACAGGGCGGCGCAGAACGGACCCTCGTCCTGGTTCACGGTTTCGCGTCCAACCGGATGGAAGGCTGGAAACGCACGGGCTGGTATGCGGCCCTAGAGCGACGGCGCACCCGGCTGGTGGCTATTGATCAGCGGGGCCATGGGGAAAGCGCCAAACCCCATGAGTCAGGTTCTTATAGCTACGCTAAGTTTGCAGGTGACTTGATCGCCCTGATGGATCATCTCGGCCTCGGGCAGGTGGATCTGTTTGGCTATTCCATGGGGGCCCGCACAGTCCTGGCAACCGCGCTGAAGGACCCCAATCGCGTCTCGAACCTGATTATGGGTGGGGTTGGGGCAACCATGATCGCTGAGCGCCAAGCGTCCTCCAGCACAATGTCTATGGCCCAGGCCATGCTGGCCGACAGCCCCGATGACATCACCGAACCCATGCTGAAAAGCTTCAGACAGTTTGCCGATGAACAGGGGGAGGACCGCAAGGCCCTGGCCGCCTGCACCGGCGCCGTCAATCCGCCCTGGAGCCCCGACGATTTCTTTGCCTTGCGCATGCCGGTTCTGGTGGTGACGGGACAAAGGGACAGTTTGGCCGGAAATCCGCAGGACCTGGCCGACGCCTTTTCCTTCGGCAAGGCCGCCATCCTGCCAGGCTGCGATCATTTTAACGCCATACCCCATGGCCTGACCAAGGCGGCGGTGTTCGACTTCCTGGACGGCGTCGAGGACGATCCCTGGGGCAGGTAGGAACCGTACTGAGATCCATGGGTTAGGTCTGGACAAGATCGGGGTTTGGGGTGCAGCCTCTGCCCACACAAAAAAACCCAAAGGGAGGGTGCGGCATGGCCAAGTTTCAATTGAACGGGCGCGAGGTCCAGACCAAGGGGCTCGACGACACACCCCTGCTCTGGGCCCTCCGGGACGACCTTGATCTCAAGGGAACCAAGTTCGGTTGCGGCATAGGTCAGTGCGGGGCCTGTACAGTCCACGTCAACGGTCAGGCGGTGCGATCCTGCTTGACCCCAGTCAGCGTTGCCGATGGCGGGACGGTCACCACCATTGAGGGGCTGGACCCCAAGGGGGCCCACCCGCTTCAGACGGCCTGGATCGAAGCCCAGGCCCCCCAGTGCGGATACTGCCAGTCTGGCCAGATCATGCAGGCCGCTGCCCTGCTCAAGGCGACACCCCACCCGACGGATGCCGAGATCGACGCGGCCATGAACGGCAATCTCTGCCGCTGCATGGCCTATGTCCGCATCAAGAAGGCCATCAAGATTGCCGCCAAGACATCCGCGGCCAAGACTGCGGGAGCCCGCGCATGACCCGTCCCTCAGACAGCACAATCGCCAGCCGCCGCCAATTCCTGATCGCCGCCAGCGCAGTCAGCGCGACCTTTGGCTTCGCCGCCGTTGGCGAGGCCTCTGTCGTCTTGGGCTCTTACACCGGGGCCCCAGCCTTCGAGCCGACCATCTGGTATTCCATCGACCGCTCCGGCCTCGTCACGGTCAACATCATCCGCGCCGAAATGGGCCAGCATGTGGGCACCGCCATTGCCCGGATCGTCGCCGACGAACTGGAAGCCGACTGGAATAAGGTGAGGATTGTCCATGTGGATTCGGATCCCAAGTGGGGTCTGATGGTCACGGGCGGGTCGTGGTCGGTCTGGCAGAGCTATCCCCTGATGAGCCAGGCGGGTGCCGCCGGCCGGGTCGCCCTGATCGCAGCTGGCGCGAAACTGCTAGGGGTCGATCCCGGGACCTGCGTCGCCCGCAAGGGCGTCGTGACCAGTGGCAGCCATTCCGTCAGCTACGGTGACATTGTCACAAAGGGAACGCTGAAGACCGGCTTTACCGAAGCCGAGCTCAAGGCCCTGCCCATAAAGGGCCTCTCCGAGCGACGGATGATCGGTCATGATGTCCAGGCCCGGGATATCCCGCAGAAGACCAACGGCGAGGGGGTATATGGTCTCGATGCTACGGCGCAAGGCATGGTCTATGCCCGTCCGAAGATCCCGCCGACCCGCAATGAGTCAAAGGTGGTTTCGGTAGACGAGTCCGCAGCCATCTCCGTGCCCGGCTACAGGGGCTATCTAGTGCTGGACGACCCCTCCAACACCGTGCCCGGCTGGGTTGTGGTGCTCGGCAGCAACTTCACCGCCGCCAATCGCGCCACCCGGGCCCTGAAGGTAGAGTGGACCTCCGGCCCCACGTCCAAGGTCTCCGACGCCGAACTGCGCGCCCGGGCTGATGAGCTGATCGCCGATCCCAAATCCGGCTCCACCGTTCTGAATGACGCTGGTGTCGACGCCGCCTTCACCACGGCCAAATCGACCCTGTCGGCTACCTACACCACCGATGCGGCCCTGCACTTCCAGATGGAGCCCCTCAACGCCCTGGCTTTTGAGCGCAATGGGATGTTTGAGATCCATACGGGCAATCAGTGGCAGTCCCTGATCCTGCCCACCCTGGCCAAGGCCCTGGGTCGGCCGGAAGACAAGATTGTGCTCAAGACCTATCTGCTGGGCGGCGGCTTTGGCCGACGGCTCAATGGCGACTATGCGGTGCCAGCCGCCTTGGCCTCCAAGGCCCTGGGCAAGCCGGTCAAGCTGGTCTTCACCCGCGAGGATGACACGGCCTTTGACAGTTTCCGCTCGCCCTCCGTCCAGCTGGTGAAAATGGCCTTTGGCGAAGGCGGCCAGGTGACAGCTATGGACCACGCCGCGTCAGCGGGTTGGCCCACCGAAGTCATGGCCCCCTTCTTCATGCCCAAGGGAACCAATGATGTTCCCTACGACCCCTTCGCCATCAGCGGTGCCAATCACTGGTACACCGTCGGCACCCATCGGGTTCGGGCCATTTCCAACGACCTGGCAAACCGCGCCTTCCGCCCAGGCTGGCTGCGTTCAGTCGGTCCCGGCTGGACCAACTGGGCCGTGGAAAGTGCAATGGACGAGGCCGCCCATCAGCTGGGCGTCTCTCCCCTCGCCTTCCGCCTCAAACTTCTGGACGGGGCGGGCCGCAATAGCGGTGCCGCAGACGGGGTCAGCGCCGTTGGCGGGGCCAAGCGTCAAGCCGCTGTCCTTGCCAGGGCCGCCAAGCTTGCAGGCTTTGGCAGCAAACTTCCGGCGGATACCGGGATTGGCCTGGCCACCAGCTTCGGCCAGGAGCGGGACATGCCCACCTGGACGGCCTGCGCCGCCCGGGTTCACGTGGATCGCAAGACCGGCAGTGTCACGGTCGAGAAGCTGACCGTGGTGACCGACGCAGGCATCATCGTCCATCCGGACGGTGCCCTGGCCCAGGTTGAGGGCGCCAGCCTGTGGGGCCTGAGCCTGGCCCTGCACGAAGGTGCCACCTTCAAGGACGGCCAGATCCAGCAGACCAATCTGGGGACCTACACCCCCTTGCGGATGAAGGATGTGCCGGACCTGGAAATCGAATTCGTCAAGAGCGATCAGCCCCCCGTGGGCTTGGGCGAACCTGCCACCACCGTGGTCGGGCCGGCCATCGGCAATGCCATCTTCGCGGCTGTAGGCGCCCGCGTCCGCCACCTGCCCATCCGGCCCCAGGCGGTGCTTGAGGCGATGAAGGGGTAGAGCCGAAAGGGCAGGGTGTGTTCCTGGCCTCAGGTCCAGGTTTTCAGGACATGCCCTGCCGTTCCGGCCGGTTGAAGCATTGCCAGGCTTTCAAGACGCAGCTGAGTGCGATTGACGCGGAAGACTACTTCCCGTTGGCGAGCGGCCACTTTACCGACTTGAAATCCACCTGGCCAATGAAGGTACTCATCCAGTTTCGCCGCTCAGTGGCCACATGACAGGCGTCATTGGGATTGGTATCGCTGACCACCTTGTGCCGTGCGCCGATATAGCCATTCCACTTGTAGTTCACCTCGTCGATTGTGAGCGAGGTCTCGAAATTCGGGGTCATATAGATCGTGCCGCTGGCGCCCATGACATAATTATTCTGGTCCAGCAGGGGTACGGTGCGAACAGCGGCGCAGAAGACGCTCCTGGTGTCTGGCAGGGTCTGGCCGACGGTCTGGGCTGCAGCAGAACCCGATAGGGCGAAGGCCGCGAGGGCCGTAGCTAGGATTGGCTTATGGACGGTCATCAGATCGACTCCGGGTTTGGGCTTTAGCCTACCACCTGCCGTGACAGAGGCAATGCGAAGGCGCACGACCGGAAGCAGAGGATAGCCGATCTGGTGTCACTCGTAAAAGGCATCAACCCCGAGGGCCTGATCCAGTTCCGTCATATTAGTGGTCGCCCGGATTTCCGCCTTGCGGGCGCTCAATTGCTCTTCATCGTCAGGAAAGTCACAGAAGTCGCCTGGGAAGGCGTCCATGTGCTTACAGACCCGCTCCTGAACGACCGGAAAATCAGGCGATGGCAAGGACTCCAATGTCTGATCGATCAGGAGCAGGCGGGGATAGAGGCCTGAAAGTATGTGGCGGAGCCTGAAGGGCTCATAGCCGAGCTTTTGAACCGAAAGAACCCGCCAGGACCGCCCGCAGGCGTCCACCATTTCCATGCCCAACTGAAGGCCTGAGAGAATGGTCTTGTGGCTGCAGGTCATTCTCTGATGCTGGGTCTGAAATGACCAGACCTCCCCATCTGTCGTGAAGCAAAGTATGGGATAGATAAAATCGACTTCGCTGGCCTGGACAGTCATGGGGGGCTCCTGAATTGGAAGCGGACTGGTGCAAGTACGCTTGATCTATCTGAGAGGAAATTCGCCATATGGCGCTCGATAAGGAGGTGGCACAGGATTCGAGATCGAGCCGAGGAAATCCGCGGCATTGTCCACATGGGTGGTCACGTATCCTGGAACCGTTTTCATCCAGTCTGGTGTTCCTATCCAAAGTCGACGGACGGGATCATACCGAGGCGCGCCCTGCCAGGATCCGGTCAGCCTTCGGTGTTGGGCCTGAGGCAGGACTTTCAGGAAGGCCGGGTGGTTGCGCCAGTTTTCTACCGTGCGCTTGATACCGTTCAGCGGAATCGAATGATGAATTTCTTCGCCAGTCCCGGCGACACCTCGTCGGAGCAACTGCTTTCGTGCTGCCTCGGCGGTCATTCGGCCGACGTTCTTATCTACACCCTTCTCGAAAGCCTCCGCGACTTCAAGTCCTGTAACTGAGATTCCCAGATCAGCAATCGCTTCGGCAACATCCGCGGCCGCCCGAACTGGATGGCCCGCTCTGGCATTGTCACTGGCGCTCATCAGTGGCCCGGTAACGGGAAAATACCTCGCCACCTCTTTGTCGCCTGGTGTTGCGCCTAGCGCGTCATTTGCCTCACTTCGTGCCGGCGACCCTAGCCACCTGCCATGGGTTCCATAAAAGAAGGCAGATTCCTCCGCCCTCTTTCGACGCATGGCCAGATCATATGCCTCGCCCTCGGGATCCGGAACAGACCTAGCCTGTCCCCTGGGCATCCGCGCCATCAATGCCTCCGCAATGTTCAATCTAAGAGGGAATCAATATACGCTTAACTTAAAATTGTAAAGAACAAATATAGAACATTATTGCCCACTCAGCTCCATAACCATCCGGGCTGCCAAATAGATGCGCGGCGCGACGCGGGTGAGGTCGACATATTCCTCCTCGGAGGAGTGATAGCCGGCGCCGGGCAGGCCAAAGCCTTCGATGACCGGCTTTCCGGAGACCTGGGCATAGCCAGCGTCAGAGCTGGCTGTCATGGCCGGGATGGGCATAAGCGTCCCGCCGACCTCCTTGTAGATCGCCACGGACTTTTCAATCAGGGCGTTGGACGGGGCGTCGGCGAAATAGCCCGGGCGGCCGGGGCGGTAGTCAATCCTCGCGGTCGTATCCGGCACCAGGGGCGACTTCAGGCGTTCGGCCAGCTGGGCCAGCTTTTCGTCCAGCACGGCCCTGGACATGTGGCGGGTGTCAGCGGAAATCACCGCCTGATCGGGGATCTGGTTGCGGATGCTGCCACTGGTCTCCTGGGTCCAGTTGAACCGGAAGCCCCGGGCCGGGTCATCAAGGTCGCGGGTCTTCAGAACGATGTCGGCGGCTTCCACCAGGGCATTGCGGCCGCGCTCGGGCTCGGCGCCGGCATGGGCGGCGCGGCCGGTGACCATGACCCGGGTCTCACCATTGCCGGCGGCGGCCCGGGGGATGATCTCTACCCCGACCGTGCTGGGTTCAAAGGACATGACCACATCGGCCTTGCTGGCAAGGTCCGTGACGATCTTCCCGGAGAAAACCGAGGTCTGTTCCTCGTCGGTGTTGAACATGACGGTGAGTTGCCCATACCGGCGGAAGCCCTGGCCCTTCAGGACCGCCAGGCTGTGCAGGATGACCGTCACACCGCTCTTGTCATCCGCAATCCCCGGCCCGTAGGCCTTGCCACCCTCAATCCGGAAGGGCCGTTTGGCCAGGGATCCTGCCGGGTAGATCGTATCCATGTGGGCGATGAGCAGAATCCTGGCCTTGCCCGTCCCGGTGAACCTTCCGACAATCACCGAGCCATGGGCCGGTGCCGCCGTTGGGATCTTCTCCACCTGGGCACCCAGACCCGCGAGACGACTAGCCAGAAGGTCACCTAATTCAGCCATCCCCCCCACTTCACGGGAAGGTGTCTCGATATTGACCAGGGACTTGAGGGTCTCGACGGCTGTCGGCACCTGCGCTTGGGCCGCTGCCCAGAGCCGTTCATTTCGGGGGGACGCCTGGGCGGGAAGTGCCAGGACACAGGCAAGGGTCAGGGCGGGCAAAATCCGCATCGGGCATCTCCTGATTTTGGGTCACCCTAGTCCTACCATGGACCGACCGGAAAACATTGCCCCAAGGTCAGGCTTTTGCTTTCCGTGATTTGGGGCCTAGGATTTCGTATGGTTGATCCGACACCCCGCAAAGCCAATCCCCTGCTGACCGCGCCTGTGGCCAGGACCCTGGCGAGACTGGCCGCGCCGAACCTGCTTGGCATGATGGCCACCACTGCCGTCTCGATTGCAGAGACCGCCTATATCGGGCGCCTTGGTCCGGAAAATCTGGCGGCTGCAGCGCTGGTCCTGCCCCTGATCATGCTGATGGGCATGATGAGCGCCGGTGCCATGGGTGGCGGCGTCTCCTCCGCCGTGAGCCGCGCACTGGGGGCCGGCGATACCGATCGGGCTGCGAGCCTGGCGCGGCACGGCCTGGTGATTGGCCTGGTCATGGGTCTGTTCTTTACCGTCCTGCTCTCCGGGTTCGGCGCGCACCTGTTTGGTCTGCTGGGTGGCAAGGGCGAAACCCTGCGACTGGCGACGGTCTATGCCGCCGTGGTCTTCGCTGCAGCAGCCTCAGTCTGGCTGAGCAACATCTTCGCCTCCGTGCTCCGGGGGTCGGGTAACATGTCCGGCCCGGCCGGCATCATGCTGGCAGGGGCGGCCCTGCAGGTGGTCCTCGGCGGCAGCCTCTGTTTTGGCTGGGGCCCTGCGCCCCGGCTGGGCATTGTCGGGGTAGGTCTGGGCCAGGTTTCGATCTCCATCCTCAGCTGCTGCCTGATGTTCCTCATGCTGACCTCGGCAAGGGCCAGGGTCCGGCTCAAGGTTTTCGGGCCGCTGAACAGCGAGCAGTTCATGGACATTCTGAAGGTCGGTGCCCCGGCCCTGCTGTCGCCGATCCAGACCGTGGGGACGGTCCTGATCGTCACGGCCATTGCCGCAAGGTTCGGCGTCCAGACCCTCGCAGGTTACGGCATCGGATCGCGGCTGGAATTCCTGTTGGTGCCAGTTGCCTTCTCCGTGGGCGTCGCCGCCCTGCCCATGGTTGGCCTGGCCATTGGTGCCCGGGATATTCCCAGAGCCCGCAGGGTCGCCTGGACGGCGGGGATCATGGCCGCCATCGGACTTGGTGTCCTGGGACTTCTCCTGGGACTGGCTCCCGGCCTGTGGGTCAATATTTTCTCAAAGGATGAAGGCGTCAGGGCTGCCGCCTCGCTCTACCTGCACTTCGTAGGACCGACCTTCGCCTTTTTCGGAATGAGCCTGGCATTGTATTTTGCATCCCAGGGCGCGGGGCGAATCCTGGGGCCGCTGCTGGCTGGCACGCTGCGTATGGCCGTTGTCGGTTTCGGCGGCTGGGCGCTTGTGGCCCATCAGGCCCCGACGTGGGCCCTGTTTGCCCTGGTGGCAGCTGCCATGGCGACCATGGGGCTGGCCACGGCAGGCTTTGTCGCCATGACCCCCTGGGGGCCCCGCCCGACCAAGGGTCAGGCGGAGGCCTAGGAAGGCCTAGTCTTTGGGACCCATATTGTAGGGCCCGCCCTTGGTCAGGGCGGTGCGGTAGGCGGGGCGGCCCTGGAAGCGCTTCACCCAGGCAGCAATGTTCGGATAGGCCTCATAGAGTCCGAAAGCGCCGGTGACCTCGCCCACAAAACTCATCTGGACGTCGGCGGCAGAGAACTCGCCCATCAGCCAGTCCTTCCCGGCCAGGGATGTCTCCACATAGCCCAGGTGATTGGCGATCTCGCTCTGGATGCGGGGGTGCAGGGGCGCGCCGGCCTCACCCAGGCGCATGACATACATGTTGAGCATCAGGGGCAGCATGGCCGAGCCCTCGGCATAGTGCAGCCACTGCTGGTAGACATCATAGTCAAAGGTCGTGGGATCGGGGGCAAGACGGCCGTCGGCGTGGCGACGGAGGATGTAGTCGATGATGGCTCCCGACTCGATGACGATAGCCTCGCCCTCGGTTACCACCGGGGATTTGCCCAGGGGATGGAGGGTCGTCAGCTCTGGCGGCGCCAGGCGCGTGGCGGCATCCCGGGCGTAAAACTTGATCTCGTAGGGCAGGTTCAGCTCTTCCAGCAGCCAGAGAATGCGCTGGGACCGGGAATCATTAAGGTGGTGAACGACAAGCATGGGGGAGACTCCATAGGGGTTCCAAAAGGGGTATCGGGCGGCGGACCTTGGGGCAAGCTTGGATCGGCCCGAAGTGATGGATATGATGGCCACATGAGTGACCTGATCCTGCCCGACCTGATCGCCCTTCTGGACCGCGCAGCCCTGGCGGCTGGGGCCTATTGCGACCTTGCCCGACAGGCTGTGGCAATGCGAACAGCGCCGGGCGGCAAGGTCGACAGACGCGCCCTGGATGCCGAACAGCATGTGGTCCACGGCCTGGCCTGGGCGGCGGCCTATGCCGAGACCCTACGCCAGACAGCAGTATGGGCTGCTGATCTCGCGGCTCAGGGGCGGCTGACCGAGAACGAGGCGCTCCCTACGCAGCTTCTGGCTTTTGAGTATCTCAGCCAGCTGGCGGGTGGCCTGCCCATGAATCAGGGTGAAGTCTTCCGGCCTGGCGATCTGGGTCTGGAGGGTCATCACTTCTCAGGACTGATCGAAGCCCTGCGGCCCGGTGCAAGCCAGATTGTGAAGACCCGCATTGTCGAACTGCTCGACGCCGCCCGGGGCCGGATGTCGCTGGAAGCCAGCGGGCTGGACGAGACCCTTCAACAGATCGCCGACCAGTTCACCGCCTTCACCGCCCAAAAGGTCACACCCTTCGCCCAGGGCTGGCACCTGAGGGACGAACTGATCCACATCGAACTTCTGAAGGAACTGGCCGACCTGGGCGTCTTTGGCCTGACCGCACCGGAAGCCTACGGAGGATCGGGCATGGGCAAGATCGCCATGTGCGTGGTGTCCGAGGCCCTGTCCCGGGGCTGGATCGGCGCCGGGTCCTTGGGCACAAGGTCTGAAATCGCTGTCGAGTTGATCCTGGCCCACGGCACAGAGGACCAGAAGGCCCGGTTCCTTGAGCGGATCACCAGTGGCGAGATCATTCCCACGGCGGTCTTCACCGAACCGGAGACGGGATCAGACTTGGGTGCCCTGCGGACCCGAGCAGAAAAGGTCGGCGATGTCTGGAAGGTGACCGGTGCCAAGACCTGGATCACCCATGCAGCCCGGGCCGATGTGATGACCCTGTTGGTTCGCACCGATCCAGCGTCGAAAGACCATCGCGGCCTGACCATGCTGCTGGCAGAAAAGCCCCGGGGCACTGTGGTTGATCCCTTCCCGGCAACGGGCATGTCGGGCGGTGAGATCGGGGTGATCGGCTATCGGGGCATGAAGGAATACGAGATCGCCTTTGACGGCTTTGAGGTCGCCGACACCAATGTTCTGGGTGGAGCCCTGGGTCAGGGCTTTTCTCAGCTGATGGCGACCTTCGAAAGCGCGCGGATCCAGACGGCAGCCCGGGCCATCGGCGTTGGACAGGCTGCCCTCGATACCGCCCTGGACTATGCCCTGCAGAGGCGGCAGTTCGGTCAGCCCATCGCCCAATTTCCCAGGGTGGCCAATAAGCTGGCTATGATGGCCGCCGAACTTCTGGGCGCCCGACGGCTGGCCTGGTTTGCCGCCCGCGCCAAGGATGAAGGCCGTCGCTGCGACCTTGAGGCTGGCATGGCCAAGCTGACCGCCGCCCGCATTGCCTGGGCCTGCGCCGATAATGGGGTGCAGATCCATGGGGGAACCGGCTTCGCCGTTGAGCAACCTGCCAGCCGCCTATTAGCCGACGCCCGCATCCTCAACATCTTTGAAGGCGCCGGCGAGATCCAGGCCCAGGTGAGTGCCCGGCGATTGCTGGAAGGCGCCAACTAGGGACCTCTCAAACCTTGTGGGCCAGTAGGGCCATCTG
>CAITHQ010000196.1 GCA_903892305.1 uncultured Alphaproteobacteria bacterium | reverse complement strand
GATCGCAGCCGAAAACCCCTGCAAGTGTGGCCATGGCGGGGCCGGACGCGGGGCCTGCGGGCGGGCTCCCCGCTGCCAGTTGGATTATCAGGCCAAGGTGTCGGGGCCCTTCATGGATCGCATAGATCTACAGATCGAGGTCCCTGCGGTCACGGCGGCGGACCTTTCCCTGCCACCCCCTGCCGAGGGGACTGCGGAGGCGGCACAGCGGGTTGCGATGGCCCGGGATCTTCAGGCCGAGCGGGCGCGGGCTGCGCAAAGGGACGATGCTGAGCCCTTAAATTCCCGGGCTCAGGGCAGCTGGCTTGACGCTATTGCCGAGCTTGAGCCCGAGGCGCGAAGCCTGCTTAGCCGAGCCGCAGAGGCTGGGGGGCTGACGGCGAGGGGCTGGACCCGGACCTTGCGCCTGGCTCGGACCATTGCAGATCTGGATGGTGGTGGGCCGGTCCGGCGGGTGCATGTGGCCGAGGCTCTGATCTATCGTCGCGCCGGTGCCCAGGCTCTTATGCGTCAGATGGTATGACTTGGCGCAGTTTGACCCCCCGTTAAGCCCTGATTGCTAGGCTTGGCCCATGCGTAAGACCCAAGTCATCGCCAATCGCGTGGGCGCCGAGGAACTGGCGGCCCTCAGCCATGAATTCCGCACCCCGCTCAACGGGGTCCTGGGCATGGCGCGATTGCTGGAAGGTACGGGCCTGACCGGCGAGCAGAAGACCTATGTCACAGCCCTTCGGGATTCAGGCGAACACCTGCTGGGCTTGGTCAACGACCTGCTAGATTTTGCGAAGCTGGGCGCCTCCAAAGTCGACCTACAGCCGACGCGTTTCGAGGTCGAGGACCTGCTCCGGGCGGTGACAGAACTCCTGGCACCCCGGGCTCAGGAAAAGAATCTGGACATTGCCTGGGCAGCGCCAGCGGGTATGGGCGCCATCTCTGCCGATGAAGGCCGCTTACGTCAGATCCTGCTCAACTTTGCGGGCAATGCGATCAAGTTCGCCAAGACCGGTGGCGTCCTCCTATCCGTCAGTCTGACTGAGGATGAGGCCCTAAGGTTCAGCATCATCGACACCGGTCCCGGTGTTCCCCTCGCGGATCGGGGCCGGATTTTTGAGGCCTTCACCCAGTCCAATCCCAATTATGACGGCGTACAGCTGGGCGGTGCGGGTCTTGGCCTAGCCATCGCCAAGACCCTGGCTGAGGTTATGGGCGGCCAGGTCGGCGTCGGCGATGCCCCTGGCGGCGGCGCTGAATTCTGGTTTTCAGCCAAGTTCAAGCGGTGGATCGGGGCAGAAGACACCTCCCTGGCGGGCCGCAGGATCGGCGTCGCCTCGGAAAACCCGATCGTTCTCCAGGCCGCTATGGGACAGGTGGAAGCCTGCGGCGGGGTCGTTGCGATTGCCACACGACCAGAGGCTCTTGATCCAGAGGCAGAAGTCCTGCTGATCGACCACAGCCTTGATCCCGTCGGTCCACCCGACCATCGCCCAGCCTTGATCTTGCTGCCACCAGAGGGTCGCGGCCGGATTGAGGATTATCGGAAGGCAGGATTTTCTGGATATCTGATCAAGCCCCTAAGGCGGGCCTCCCTGGCAGAGCGGGTTCTCGCAGCTCTGGGGCTTGAAACGCGCCGTGGCCAGGCTGTGACTGAAGACGAGCGGGTTGCCGCTGCCGTTGCTCAGGGGACTAAGGTTTTGCTGGTCGAAGATAATGCCATCAATGCCCTCCTGGCCCGCACCCTGTTGACCCGAGAGGGCTGCGTGGTGGATGTGGCCGGTGGTGGCCAGGAGGCCCTCGCTGCCTTGGCGGTGGGTGCCTATGATCTGGTGCTGATGGATATGCGCATGCCAGACCTCTCAGGGGTTGAGACCACCCGACGCCTGCGGGCCGTGGGTGATCGCACCCCTGTGGTGGCTCTCACGGCCAACGCCTTTGAAGATGATCGCCGGGCCTGTCTCGACGCGGGCATGAATGACTTTCTTGTCAAACCCCTGGCCGCCGACGCCTTGCGCCGGGTCCTAACCCAGCTGGTTCGGGGCGCCTGGACTTAGGGTCCCGTCTTGGGCCAATCTGACCCTCGCCCGGTCCAGGGCTGAACCTTGAGGGTCCAATGTCAGACAAGAAGTCCGAAACGCCGCGCAAACACGGTTTAGGCGATGTCTTCAGCGCCTTAGGTCGGCCCAAGGTTGCGGTGATGATGGGCTTGGGCTTTAGCTCTGGCCTGCCCTTCCTCCTGACGGGCAACACCCTGGGCTATTGGTTGAGGGAAGAGGGGACCAGCCTTAAGGCGATCGGCTTCCTATCCTGGGTCGGTCTGGCCTATTCCCTGAAATATCTCTGGGCCCCGCTTATGGACCGGCTTGGCGCACCCCTGTTGGGCCGCTGGCTCGGACGTCGGCGTAGCTGGATGCTTGCGGCTCAAATCATAGTGGGTCTGGGCTTGATCGGCATGGCCATGGTGGGGACCCACGCTGGCCTGACCGAGATCGGCATATTTGCCGTCATTGTGGCCTTTGCCTCTGCCACCCAGGACATTGTCGTCGATGCGTGGCGGATTGAGTCGGCGGAAGATGGCGAGGAACTTGGTCTTCTGTCCTCGGCCTATCAGCTGGGCTATCGCGGTGCTTTGCTGGCCACCGATGCCCTGATCTTGGCCCTGGCGGCCCGGATCGGTTGGGCCAATTCCTATGTCGCTGCCGGGATCTGTATGGCGGTCGGCCTGACAGCCACCCTATGGGCCATCGAGCCAAGGCAGGCCGATCTGACCCTGCAGGCAAAGGCCCCCCTTTGGACCCCGAGGGGCTTTTTTGATGCTGTGGTCGGCCCCTTCATCGATTTCTTCGCCACTCACAAAGAGCTTGGCGTCCTGATGCTTGTGGCGGTGGCGCTCTACAGGATCCCTGATTTTCTCATGGGGCCCATGGCCAATCCTTATTATCACGATCTAGGTATTACCAAGGATACAGTGGCGGCAGTTCGCGGCACTTTTGGCCTCGCTGCTGCCCTGGCGGGGATTGCAGCTGGCGGGCTTAGCGCTGTGCGGCTCGGCTTCTTTCCGACCTTGATTGCCGGAGCGGTTCTACAGCCCTTGGCCGTAGCAGCCTTCGCCCTGCTCAGCCTCTCAGGGTCCCATCCGGGTATGTTCAGCCTGGTAATGGCGGTGGATAATTTCGCCATGGCCTATGCTGGGGTGGCCTTGGTCTCCTACATGTCCAGCCTCACAGGGCTGGGCTATACCGCCACCCAATATGCGCTTCTGTCTTCGACCTACGCCATGCTGGGGAAATTCCTGAAGGGGTTCTCCGGTGCCGTGGTCGAAGGATTGACCCCTGCCCATGGCCTCATGGGGGCCTATAGTCTGTTCTTCATTGGAGCTGGATTGGTCGGTGCCCCGGCCCTCATCATGTTTGTGATCCTGGCCAAGGCCCACCATGCCCGCGAGGCTCGTCTAGCGGCGATGCCCTAGGTCGGCGAGAGGCAGATGACTTGGGCCACCCTCAGGTCCCGACGCAGATCGTCGGCGACAATGCCGTAATTGCCCGGCGTGACAGATTCCCCCGCTGCGAAACCGGCAGGAGGCTGGTGCGCCTCATTGATCGCGTTGGTCAGTGTCTCTGGCGCTGTGGTGTAGATCCGGCCCCGTCGGGGGGCTTCGGCGACGGTCACCCCAATGACTCGGCCAGCGCTGTCCAGGGCCGGCGCCCCCGATAGGCCCTCTAAGTCTCCCACCAGGTTTTCAGTTCTTCCGGTCTCCGCCCAGGCCAGGACTGGCTCTGTCCGCGCTCCACGACCTCTAACCACCAGATTTTCCCGGCCTAGCAGCCGTGAGGTCGCCTCACCGGGTCGCCCTTGGGGGAAGCCTGGGTGATAGGCCCGATCGCCCCGTCGCAAACCTTGGGTCAGTCCGAGGGGTAAGGGTGAAGCCCCGCCCTCCGTTGTCAAAATCGCAGCATCGCCCTTCGGATCGATATGGACCCTGGCCGCCACGCCCCGGCCTTGGCCCACGACAATGGCGACCTTTGCGCAGCCTTCAACCACATGGCGTGCCGTCACCCAGACCCCGCGGTCGGCGATGGAGAAGGCTGTCCCAGCAGCAGGTTCCGTGCGCTCGGGCATGTCGACCACCACAGCGGGGTCAAAAGCCGAAGCTGGCCCTAGCAGGAGCCCTTGCTCATTGGGCATGGGCGGTGGCGCCGGCGGCGCATTGGTCCGCTCCTGGCGGCCGATAGCCACCACGACCAAGGCTATCACAATGACCAGATAGACAGACCAATCTGGCAGGCGAGGGAAGTGCACCGGGGCTCCTTAGCCTCGCATTGCCGCGGCTAGAATAATCGCTGTGGCGAGCTTGGCGGCGACCAGCAGGGTCGCTGAAGCCATTTCGCCTTCCTGAATTCTTTCGGGTAAGCCGTGCAGGATCAGATCAACAATCCGGAAAACCAGCAGCTGGACCGCCACGGTGGAGGCACCCCAGATCACGATTTCCACAATGGAAGTGGATGCGGTCAGGGAAATGGCCAGGGGAATAGCCAGGCCCAGAAGAACGCCTCCCAAGGACATGGCTGCCGCGACATTGCCATCCCGGATCAAGGCGATTTCCCTGTGCGGGGTCAGCAATATGTAAAGTGCTGCGCCAAGAATCAGGAAGATCACCGTCAGGCCGCCGTGCAGCAAGGTCAGTGGAAAGCCAGCGGCGAAGGCCTGGAGTTCGGGGGACTGAAGTTGATGTGGCATGTCGACCAATCTAGAAGCCCAAGGTTAGAGGCCTCTCTAGCACGCTGAGGGGGGGCAGGTGAAAGCCTCAGTCGTCGCTTGGCGCACTTTCAGCCTCGTCGCCCACCTCGGCTTGGGCCAGTTTGCGCCGGGCGCTGGCGCGCAGCTTTTCGCTCTCGCTCTTAAGTTGGCCGCAGGCTGCCAGAATATCTCTCCCCCGGGGCGTCCGGATCGGAGAGGCGTAGCCGGCACGATTTAGGATCGCGGCAAAGGCCTCGATGGTCTTCCAGTCTGAGCAGACATAGTCCGTCCCCGGCCAAGGATTGAAGGGGATCAGGTTAATCTTCGAAGGTATGCCCTTGAGCAGCCGGACAAGGGCCAGGGCTTCAGCTGGGGAGTCATTCACGCCCTTGAGCATAACGTACTCGAAGGTCACCCGCTTGGCGTTCGACAGGCCCGGATAGGCGCGTATCGCCGCCATCAATTCGGCGATGGGGTACTTTTTGTTGATAGGCACCAGGACGTTACGCAGGTCGTCATGGGTGGCGTGGAGGGAAATGGCCAGCCCTGCCTGGGTGCGACGGCCCAGGGGTTCCAGCTCTGGCAGGACGCCGGAGGTCGAGACCGTGATGCGCCGCCGGGAAATGGCAATGCCTTCGCCATCGGAAATGATGTCGATGGCGTCTGCAACACTGTCGAGATTGTAGAGGGGCTCACCCATACCCATGAAGACGATATTGGTCAGCAAGCGGTCGGCCTTGGGGCTGGGCCATTCCCCAAGATCATCCCGCGCCACCTGGACTTGGGCGACGATTTCCGCCGCTGTCAGATTGCGGACCAGGGCCTGGGTGCCTGTATGGCAGAAGGTGCAGTTCAGGGTGCAGCCCACCTGGCTGGACACGCAAAGGGCACCAGCCCGACCAACATCGGGGATGTAAACCGTCTCGACCTCTATGCCCGGGGCCATGCGGATCAGCCACTTGCGGGTGCCGTCCTTGGACACCTGCCGCTCGACGATTTCGGGCCGGTCCAGGCGGAAGGCCAGGGCCAGTTCTGCGCGGGTTTCCTTGGCCACGTCCGTCATGTCGTCGAAACGGGTGACGCCATAGTGGTGGATCCAGCGCCAGAGCTGGGTCGCCCGCATCTTGGCCTTGTCGGGGCGCACGGCACCCGACTCAATTAAGGCCTGGGCAAGGGCTGGGCGCGTCAGGCCAGCCAGGTTCGGCAAGGCTGCGTCCGTGAGGGTCTTGCGGGTCAGGTCAAGGGTGACGGTCAAGGCGATCTCACGGACAAGAAGAGTCCCCTTTATAGTCGATCGCGCCGCGCCGTCCAAATGCCTGGAAGAAACCGGCTGGACTTAAAACAAATGTTCGAACGACCTCTTCCGCCGCATGGCCCTCTAGGCTAGCGTCCGCCTTCATTTCGCTAATCAAAATCGACCAGGGAGAAACAGACATGAAGGCCATTTTGAGCAAGGTGACCGGCGGCCCTGAGACCCTGGTCTATGAAGATACCCCAGCGCCCGAATTAAAGCCCGGCTGCGCTATCGTTTCAGTGAAGGCCGTGGGGATCAATTTCCCCGACGTGCTGATGATTGAGGACAAGTACCAGTCCAAGCCGCCGCGCCCCTTCGCCCCTGGCGGTGAAGTCTCGGGCATTGTGAAGGCGATTGCTGACGACGTCACCGGCATTAAGGTCGGTGACCGGGTCCTAGCTCAGATCGGAAATGGCGGCATGGCCGAGGAAATCCTCAGCCCAGCCGGTCGACTGACCAAGATTCCGGACGCCATGCCCTATGACGAAGCCGCCGCCTTCATCCTGACCTATGGCACCACCTATCACGCCATCCATGACCGCGGTCACCTCAAGGCCGGCGAGACCATGCTGGTCCTCGGTGCCGCAGGTGGTGTTGGCCTGTCGGCGGTGGAGCTGGGCAAGGCAGCCGGTGCCCGGGTCATCGCAGCCTGCTCGACCCAGGAAAAGGTTGATCTTGCGATCGCTCACGGCGCTGACGCTGGCGTGGTCTATGGCCGCGGCCCCTTCGATAGGGACGGCCAGCGCCATCTCGGCCAGCTGTTCAAGGACGCCTGCGGGCCCGAGGGTGCCAATGTCATCTATGATGCCGTTGGCGGCGACTATGCGGAACCCGCCCTGCGCTCAATCGCCTGGGAAGGCCGCTATCTGGTGATCGGTTTTGCGGCTGGTGACATTCCGAAGATCCCGCTCAACCTCGCCCTGCTCAAGGGCTGTGACATTGTCGGCGTGTTCTGGGGCAACTGGACAGCGCGCAATCCGGGCCTGTTCCAGCAGTCCATCCAGGAACTGATCGAGCTCTATACCCAGGGCAAGATCAAGCCTTACGTTTCGGAACGCTTTCCCCTGTCCAAGGGCGCTGACGCTATCGCCCACCTGGGCAGCCGCAAGGCCATGGGCAAGGTGGTCGTGACGGTCGACTGATCTCAGGGGCCGGGTCGCCATCTTGGCGACCCGGTTCGGTCAGCCTGTCATAACAGCCCCCTCAGGCCTTCCAAGTCGGGGATGTGTCTGAGGCCTGCGCCGTCTTTGCCGCTTTGAAGCCATCCCGCATCTGCATCCGGGCCCAATAGTCGGCAATGGTTGGGCTGAAGCGCTCTGAGAGGTTCAGGGATTCTGCCAGCAGCAAGGCATAGGCGACGGAGATGTCGGCGCCGGTGAACCTGCCACCACAATAGAAGCCACCGCCCTCAGCCAGCCGCGCATCCAGCCCCCGCAGGCGGGCCACAAACCATTTCGAATAGTCTTCGGCCACCTGAGGATTGCGCCGTTCCTTGGGCTCTAGTCGCGTATAGCGAAGGACCAGGGTCTGGGGGAAGGTCAGGGTGGCTTCGCCAAAGTGCAGGCCATTTAGCCAAGCGCCATAGGCGGCCTCCCCCGGCTCTACCGATAGGACAGAAGGCCCCGACCGTGTCGCCAGATACTGCACGATGGCGGCGGACTCCGTCATCCGGACATCTCCATCCACCAGCAGGGGAATGGTGCCCAGAGGATTTTCCTTTAGGTACTCAGGTGAAAGCACCCGAGGCGGAAAGGGTAGAAGCTTCAGATCATAGGCCATGCCCAGCTCTTCCAGGGCCCATAGGGCCCGGAAGGATCTGGCGTCATTGCAGTGATAAAGGACGGGCCTAGTCGACATAGGTGGCAGCGCGTTTTTGCATGTTGGACATGACGGCTTCCACCTGGTTGGGCGAGCCGATCAGGGCGGTTTGCTCCTTGCTTTCCGCCATCAAGATCTCTGTCTGGCTGGCGTCGGGTGCTAGGTCCAGCAGGCGCTTGGCGCCGCGTATGGCGTGGGGGTTCTTGCCGGCGATTTCCGCGGCGAGGGCCAGGGCCTCGGCCCGAGGATCGGCACAGACCCGCGTGGCAAAGCCCATTTGCAGGGCTTCCTCGCCATTAAAAACCCGGCCCGTATAGGTCAGCTCTCGGGCGACATCATCGCGCACAAGACGCTTCATGAGCACCAGACCCGCCATGTCTGGCACCAGGCCCCACTTGATTTCCAGCACGGCCATCTTGACGTCCGGGGTCACGAAACGAATGTCGGCACCCAGGGCCAGTTGGAAGCCGCCACCAAAGGCGACACCGTGTATGGCTGCAATGACGGGGACGGTTTGTTCCCGCCAAACCATGACCGCATGTTGGGCGCGGTTCGACCCCCCTGGGGTACGGTTTGCGGTGACCAGGGTATTGCCTGTGGGTTTTGCATTGGCTGGCGGGGCCGCCATGCGGGCGAAATTGCCCATGTCGAGACCGGCGCAGAAGGCGCGACCTTCGCCCGATAGAACAATGGCCCGAACGCCAGGTTCGCTCTTTAAGCGTTCGCCCATGTCGATTAGGGCCTGGAACATGGCATCGTCCAGGGCATTCATCTTGTCGACGCGAACCAAGCGGACGTCTGCCACCCCGTCCGTAAGCGTCAGTTGAATACGATCTTCCATGGGTAAACTCCCTGCAGGCCTTATTTGAGATATTGCCTGGAAGGGTGTCACGAATTTTCCAGGACGGCCACCATGACCCAGCGTCAGTCACCCTCCTCGCCTGGCAGAATCGCGTGGCCAGGGCGCGAGGTCACGCTCTCTAGAATAGGGGCCTCGTCATAGGGCGGGAGGCTGGAATCAATGTCTTCCAGGGCCCTGCGGATCTCGTCATGCCGCTCAGCGGTCAGCCGCCAGCCCATGACGCAGACGCCCCCCAGCATCACGAAAACGATGGGGCCAATAATATAGGCCAGCTGCAGATTGTGGATGGCCGCAGGGGTATTCTGGACACCCTCCTTGGCCACATATCCTAGGCGCTCAAGCAGTGGGAAGGTCAGCCCGATGGCAAAGGCCCCAGCGATCTTCGCCGCCAGGGTGTTCAAGGCATAAATCAGGCTGAGCTGCTCCTTGCCTTGTTCAAGACGCACTTCATCGCCGACATCGGCCAACATGGCCCGAACCATCAGATCAAATCCCGAGGCCATGAAACCACACCAGAACATGGGCAACAGGCCTGCGATCACATTGCCCCTGGGAATGATCATCAGGGTGCACAGACCCAGGGAATAGGCTGTTGTGGTGACCATGAGGGTGCGGTGCTTGCCCAAGCGGCGAGACAGCTGGGCGGTCAGAGGCGCACCGAAGACCCCAGCCAGGATATATAGCAGCAGCAAACCCGAGGCGACGGCGGGGGAATAGCCCAGACTGTCGGTGAAATAGAAGAGATAGAGCGCGCTCATCCAGCCGGGACCCAGGGTCAGACACACTTGGGCGAGGAATAGCCGCATGAGGTCGGGCTTAACGACGAGACTGAGATAGTCACGGATGTGAAAATGGCTGCCAGCAAGGGCGCGGTTAGGGGTCTCTGAGGTCGTGGCGACGGTAAAGCCAATGGTCAGGGGCGCGACGATCAGGATGAACCATCCCATCTGCGGCACTGCGGCAGCGTTGCCATAGCCCAAAGCCCTGGAAAAGATTGGGATCAGCAGGACAATGACAGCGCCGATGACCCCAACCGCAGTGACAATGCCGAAGACTTGGCTGCGTTCATGGTAGCGGGTTGAAAGCGTTGCCCCCCAGGCCGAATGCCCCAGGGCCAGGATGGATGTCGCTAGATAATAGATCAGCAGCCAGACGATCAGGTACCCAAAGCCCACCCCGTGGGGGGCCATGAAGAGAGCGTAGACCGAAACCATGAGAATGGGTGCGCCGATAGCCATCCAGGGCCGATAGCGTCCAAATCGAGTCTGGGTCCGGTCCATGACCAAGCCCAGGACGGGATCAACCACAAGGTCGAGCATGCGAACCGTCGCCCAGGCCCCGCCCACTGCAGCGAGACTGACCCCAAGATGGCTTGCAAAATAGGGGGGTAGATAAACCGCCACAGCCACGGCCAAACATCCCAGGGGAAAGTTTCCCGCGGCAAAGGCCAGAACTGCACTCAGTTTCAATGGGGGTCTGCCAAGGCTTTCATGACTCAAAGCACATACTCCGCGCCGAAGACACGCATCGGCGGCTCCAAAAAGACGTTAGTCGCAGACAAGTGCAAGGGATCATCGATAGCGGATCAGGGCTTCCTGGGTTGCCGAGGCGACCAACCGTCCGTCCTGGGTAAAGATTGAGCCGCGATTGAAGCCTCGGCCCCCCGACGCTGACGGACTGTCCTGGACGTAGAGGTGCCATTGGGAAAAGTCAGAAGGATGATGGAACCACAGGGCGTGGTCGAGGCTGGCTACCTGAAGTCGTCCTGAATCCCATTCCACCGCATGGGGACGCAGGGAGGCGTCCAAGAGGGTCATATCGGACCCGTAAGCCAAGGCGCATTGATTGGCCGCAACATCATCCCCAAGGGACTGTCGGGCCCGGAACCAGCACATATCGATGGGCGGCAGCTTGCCCTTAAAGCCCGGAGGCGTTGGATCGCAGGGCCGGACTTCAACGGGCCAGATTTTCCGGCTCTCGGGCTCAAGCCCAGCCTTGGCCCGGAGTTCCTCTTCATTCAGCAGGTCCTCAGGGGCAGGCGGTTGCGGCATTTGCAACTGGTGCTCAAACCCGGTTTCCGGTGTCTGAAAGGATGCCGCCAGGTTGAAAATCTGTTTCCCATTCTGGATGGCAACCACCCGGCGCACAGCGAAGCTTCCGCCGTCTCGGGCCCGGTCCACCTGAAAGAGGATCGGAATTTTCGGATCTCCAGGCCGAATGAAATAGGAATGCAGGGAGTGGCAATGGCGGCCCTCAATGGTCCGATAGGCCGCCATCAGGGCTTGGGCTACCACCTGGCCCCCATAGATTCGCCGGTGTCCATCGCCCGGAGTCTGTCCCCGGAACATGTCCAGGTCCAGGGCCTCGAGATTGAGGATGTCCAGAAGTTCGTTTGGCGCTGTCATGATCAAAATTGTACTGGAGCGAGATCTTTTAGACGGGGCAGGACGAGATCCTTGTCGGACAGTGTCGCGGCGTCTTCCGACACGCCCCAGTCAATCCCAAGGTCTGGATCATTCCAAATCACGCCCCCCTCGCATTTGGGCGCATAATCGCCGTCTACCTTGTAGGCCAGCACGCAATCTGGGCCGAGGGTCACATAGCCGTGGGCAAAACCCCGGGGCACCAGCAGTTGCTCACCACCCTCGGCGGTTAACTTGGCGCCGACCCATATCCCAAAGGAGGGGGAGCCTGGACGAACATCTACCGCCACATCGAAGATCGCCCCAGCCACCACGCGGACCAGCTTCGCCTGAGCGTGAGGGAAGGTTTGGTAGTGAAGACCGCGAACCGTGCCTGCCTTGGCATTGAAGGCCTGGTTGTCTTGCACAAAATCGTAGTCTAGGCCCTTGGAGGCCATGGTTTTCCGGCTCCAGGTTTCGGAGAACCAGCCTCTAGCATCGCCGTGGCGCTTGGGCGTGATAAGCAAGACATCGGTGATGGCGAGCGGGGTAATCGTCGTCATAGGACCTCTGAATCAGAAAGCGATGCGACCGATGGCGCGAGACGCCGCGAAAAACAAGCCCGCCGATCGATATCCTGGGGTCTCTGTCCTCATCGTCGCCTATGAAAGCGGCGAATATCTCGGCCAATGCCTGGCAGCTTTAGAGGCGCAATCCTTCCAGGATTTTGAAATCATCATGGTGGACAACGCGTCGAGCGATGGCGCGCCCCAGGCGGCGATCGAGACTTTTCCGCAAGTAAAGCTTATCGTCGCAGGGTCGAATCTTGGTTTCGCTGCGGGCATGAATCTGGCGGCGTCCCAGGCAACCGGCGATTGGCTCGCCCTGATCAATCCCGACGCCTTCGCAGCGCCAGACTGGCTCGACAAGCTCTACGCAGCGACCCAGGCGCACCCAAGTCTGAAGGCCTTCGGATGCCGGCAATCCATGGATGACGACTCAGGGCGGCTAGACGGCATGGGCGATGTCATGGCCTTGGCAGGAATTCCCTTTCGCGGCGGTTATGGTCAGCCTGACCCGGGGCCCGTCGAGGCCGGTGAGACCTTTTCGACCTGTGGCGGTGCCATGCTGATCGACAGGTCGGTGTTCCAAAGCCTTGGGGGCTTTGATGAACGCCTATTTTGTTATTGCGAGGATGTGGATCTTGGCTACCGCCTGCGCCTGGCTGGCATGGCCAGCTGGGTGGTGCCAGACGCCGTGGTTCGACATGTGGGGTCGGCCTCCTCAGGGGGGCCGCGCTCGGACTTCGCTGTCTTTCATGGGTCCCGAAACCGGGTCTGGGTCTTCATCAAGAATACTCCACCGGTCTTGTTCTGGCTGACCCTGCCCCTGCATATCCTGGCGACCCTGGTCCTCTTCATGCGCCATGCGATGCGCGGCGAACTGGCGGCCCCTCTGAGGGGCTTAAAGGCCGCCCTTGCTGGCCTGCCTATGATCCTCGCCGCCCGCCGTGAAACTCAGGCCAAGCGCCAGGTGACATCCTGGGAGATTGCGGCGGCCATGACCTGGAACCCCCTAGATCTCTTGCGGCGGCGCGTGGTTATTCACAGGCCCAAGCCATAAGGCGGGCCATGAACTGCGCCCCCCGCTCCATTTGTTGGCGCTCCACATACTCATTGGGCTGATGGGCTTGCTCGATGGAGCCTGGCCCGCAGATGACCGTGGAAAAGCCTGCTTCCTGAAACTGCCCGGCCTCTGCGGCGTAGGACACCACCCGCGGTGGGCCATTGTCACCTGTTATGCGGCGCACAAATGCCTCGGCTGCGCTATCGACCTCGGGCGTAAGTGGGGGTGTGCCCGCCCCCTGAACCAAGACGGCGCCACACTCGGCAAATCTGGACTTCAAGGCCTGATCGAGCTCAAGGACCTTAGTCTTGAAGGGCGCAAGAATAGTATCAGGGTCCTGGCCAGCCGGGCACCGAAGGTCAAACTGAAAGGCGCACTCCCGGGCCAGGATATTTCCGGCAGTCCCACCATTGAGCAGGCCAATGGTCAGGGTCGCGTGGCCTGGCAGAAATGGCGACAGGGGATCAGCCTCGACCTCCAACTGGCAGGCCAGGGCTTTTAAGTCGGCCAAGAGGGGTATGGACTCCATAATCGCCGAGACACCGAGATGTGTCAGGCTCGAATGGGCCTCGTGTCCGGTAACTGTGACCCGATAGGTCGAAATACCCTTGTGACCGTTCACGGCCTCCATATTGGTCGGCTCTCCCACCACAACAAAGGCGGGGGCTGGAACCTCTGCCACTAGGGTCGCGATCATGGCCGGGGACCCTAGACAGCCGATTTCTTCGTCATAGGAAAAGGCCAAGTGGACGGGCTTGCGCATATTGGCGGCGATAAGGTCGGGGGCCGCCGCCAGGGCAAGGGCCAGGAACCCCTTCATGTCGCAGGTCCCCCGCCCATAGAGCCGGCGATCACCCTTCTCGGTTAAGATAAAGGGGTCGGTGTCCCAGGCCTGCCCCGCCACGGGGACGACGTCAGTATGGCCTGAGAGGACGACGCCGCCTGGGATATTGGGCCCCAGGGTGGCGATCAGATTGGATTTGGTCCCGTCAGCACTGACGACCCTCCGGTGGGGCACGCCCAGGTCGTTAAGATAGGCTTCGACCCATTTGATCAGGTCGAGATTGGACAGATGTGAGGTCGTATCGAACCCGACCAGCTGGCCTAGGATGTCGATCGCGCGGGTCGTGAGGTCCATGGGCCATCCAGGTGTCAACGAAAGTTCACCATCTGTCTTATCGGCTTCTTGGGACAGACAAACCTAGATTTTCTGGCATGGAAAAAGGGCTTTCAGAGTGATGGCACCACCCGTCAGGGCCAGAGGATCGTCATCTGGTGCGGGCCCGAGAGCTATTGGACAGTTTTGACGTCTGGTTGACGGAGAGACTGTTGGTGGCGCGAAGCCGCCGCCAGAATCTGGCCTTTTTCGATACCGACCTGCGCCGCAATCCGGACGGGCAATGGAACGGATGGGCGCACATGTATTTTGATCCCGATGATCCGCCTATCCTGGGGAGCCAATGGACCATCTATCGGTTGTTTCCAGCGTCCGACCAGATCAGCCCTGCTGCCTATGACCAGGACCCGGCAGGACGCCAAGCAGCTCAATCTTGAAGATCAAGGTGCTGCCCGGTGGGATTTCGCCCGCGCCGTTCTCTCCATAGGCCAGGTTTGCCGGCACATAGAGTAACCAGGCGTCTCCGGGCCGCATGAGCTGAAGGGCTTCAATCCAACCTGGGACCAGGGCATCCAGGGGCAGGGCTGCGGGAACGCCGCGCTGGTAAGAGGAATCAAACACCTTGCCTGAGATCAACTTGCCTTCGTAATTGACCTTCACCTCATCCCCAGGAATGGGTTTGATGCCGTCTGCGGGGCCAGATTTGACGATCTTGTACTGAAGGCCAGAGGGCAGGGTTACGACCCCCTGAGCCTTGGCATTCGTCGCCAGGAAGGCCCGTCCCTCGTCCATAGCCGCAGAGGTCACCGCCGCGCGATCTGGTCCGCAGGCGCTAAGACCCAGGGCGATAAGGCCGGCAATAAGCCAAGAAGATTTCATCGGGCGAGGCTCTCCAAAGCGCGAGGCGGATAGCCCTTCTCACGAAGAACTTCCATGATTTCCCGAGTATGCTGGGCATCGCGGGTTTCGATCATGATGTCGAATTCCGCGCCCTTGGCGGGCACATCCAAGGCCAGACGATTGTGGGCCACTTCGACAATATTGGCACCCATCTGGCCGATGACCGCCGAGACAGTTGCCAGGAGGCCGGGGCGGTCGTCGCCGATGATCCGAAGGGAGACAAGTCTCTGTTCGCGCACAAGTTCTCGGGTCAGAACCGACGCCAGCAGACGGGTGTCGATATTGCCGCCCGTGATAATCACCCCGACCTTCTTGCCGCGGAACTTCTCGGGATAGGCCAGCAGGGCCGCCAGGGCCGCTGCGCCGGCCCCCTCCACCACGGTCTTTTCCACATTGCAGAACAGGGCAACGGCCCTTTCGAAATAAGGCTCTTCGATCAGCAAGACGTCGTCGATGAGCGGTCTGACAATGCTGTAGCTCAGCTCGCCAACCTGTTTCACTGCAATGCCTTCAGCAATGGTGGCCCCACCACTGGCGCTCATGGAAACGCCGCGCATCTTGGAGGTAAAGGACGGGTACATGGCCGGCTCCACCCCAATGATCTTGACGTTGGGATTGAGGGATTTGGCCGCAGTTGCGCAGCCAGCGATCAGACCGCCGCCGCCGATCGGTATGGGTAGGACCTCGAGATCTGGTTGGTCCTCAAACATTTCTAGGGCGACTGTGCCCTGCCCGGCCATGACCTGCAGGTTGTTGAACGGGTGAACAAAGGTCAGCTCTCGTTCGTCGCAGATGCGTTTGGCGACGGCTGCCGATTCGTCATAGTTGTCGCCGTCGATCACGACCTCAGCGCCGTGCGCCCGGGTCTGCTGCACCTTCACGAAGGGCGTCGATTTGGGCATGACAATGGTCACAGGAACGCCCAGGCGCGCCGCGTGATAGGCGAGGCCCTGGCTATGATTTCCGGCAGACGCGGCGATGACGCCACGCTTGGCCTCATTGTCGGAGAGTTGCAGCAGGGTGTTGAGGGCCCCGCGTTCCTTATAGGCGGCTGTGAACTGGAGGTTCTCGAACTTAACCCAGACCTCAGCCCCGGTAATCTCTGACAAGGTCCGAGAATGACGGAGCGGCGTGCGTTCAACGCGCCCCTTCACCCGCTCAGCCGCGGCGCGGATATCATCAAGTGTGAGGGTCATGGCAAAGCCGAAAGAGGTCAGAAGTCGAAAAGGAGGCCACCTCTAGAGCATGTTCAGATGGGTGGGAACCGGGTATTGGATCGAAACAGGGCCTAAGGTGCTGAATTAGAGCCGTTTTTATATTTTGAGAGGGCTCAATATCAAGGGAAAGGCCCCCAGATATGGAGGGGACTTGCGGCAAGGCTTAGCCCTAGCGAAGGCTGCGGATGACATCGAGGCGGCGGCGGGCCCTAGCGGGGTAGTGGAGATCGGAAGAGCACACGTCTGAACTCCAGTCACATTACTCGATCTCGTATGCCGTCTTCTGCTT
>CAITHQ010000195.1 GCA_903892305.1 uncultured Alphaproteobacteria bacterium | reverse complement strand
GGGTTGTCTCGCCCCCTCGACGGCATAGCCGCGCGCATGGCGCGGGGGTCAGAGCTGAGAAGCTGGCCCCTGGTAGCGATCGATGTTCCCAGTGGCCTGGGCGGCGATACGGGCAAACCACTTGGTGACATTGCCTTTTGGGCTGATCTAACCGTCACCTTCCATGCCAAGAAAATTGCCCATGTTCTGACCCCTGGCGTTTCACGGTGTGGCGAACTGGTCGTCGCCGACATTGGATTGCCTGCGAGCCCATCACGGCTGACCGAAAATGGCCCTGAACTTTGGCTTTCCCATTTTCCTTGGCCAAGTGCGACGTCTCATAAGCATGAGCGTGGCCGCATGGTGGTGGTCAGCGGGGAGCCGTGGAACACGGGTGCGGCGCGTCTAGCCTCACGGGCGGGCCTTCGTATTGGCGCCGGCGTTGTCACTCTGGCCTCACCCCCTGAGTCGCTCGCGATCAATGCAGGCCATTTAGAAGCGGTCATGCTGCGTCCGTTCGAGACTGAGCTCGACCTGGAGCAGATTTGTGCAAATGTTGACGCCGTGGTGATCGTACCAGCGGCGGGCGTATCAGAGTCTACCCTACTGAATACCTTGGCCCTGGCGAGAACGGGCGCAGCCCTGGTGATCGACGCTGACGCCATTTCCGTCTTTCGGGACGACCCAGAAGAGCTATTTTCAGCCCTTGATGTGGACGATGTCTTGACGCCTCACCCCGGCGAGTTCGAACGAATATTTCCGGGTTTGCTTGCAGCGGGGCCTGAACGCATCACCGCAGCGCGTCGGGCCGCGGTCCAGGCCGACGCTGTGGTATTGCTTAAGGGCTTTGATACCGTGGTTGCCCATCCAGATGGGCGCGCGGCTGTCAGCACCAATGGCTCGCCCTGGCTCGCCACGGCGGGCTCAGGAGATGTTCTCGCAGGGTTTATCGCCGGTTTGATCGCCCAGGGTATGGAAAGTTTTGAAGCGGCCTGTGCAGCAGCCTGGATACATGCAGAGGCAGGCGATAGCTTCGGACCCGGATTGACCGCCGAAGACCTTCCGGCATTGGCCCCTTCAATTCTTCGTAAGCTACACGCAGCGCACTAGAAGGGGCTTGGCCTTCCGAAAGATGTCATGTTAGCGTCTTCGTGTTGCTCGGAGTTTTCCCCAATGACCCTGCTCGTCGGCGCTGTCTTGACCCTGATTGTGACGGCTGTGGCTACAGCGCGCGCAGCGGCGCAAGCCAAGGTGCGAGTGCGCTCCAAACGCTAGCCTTCGGCGTCGGATCGCGCCCCGTTTTGCAAGACGATTAGGCAGCCTCGATTAAATGAGGGGCGCAAGATGCATTTGAGATCTGACCGCACGGGTCACATGAGCCCATCTCCATAAGGTTAGATCATAGCTCGAACCTAAGATGGATCACCACCCATCGGAATGTGCTCTAGGTCCTCGAAGGTTTCGCCATGTCACCGCAATTGCTGAGCGCCCTGGCAGCATTCTGTCTGGTTTCCTCCATCACCCCAGGCCCCAACAACACCATGCTCATGGCTTCGGGGGCCAATTTCGGGTTCCGCCCGACAATTCCTCACATGCTTGGCGTTTCACTTGGCTTTGGCTTCATGGTTCTGGCGGTGGGGCTGGGTCTTGGCCAGGTGTTCAGCCGCTTTCCGGTCCTCCATCCCATCTTGGCCCTTGGCGGGGCGATCTACATGGTCTGGTTGGCCTGGAAGATCGCCAGGTCGAATGGTCTGGGAGAGATCGGATTGTCAGGGGCACCTATGACCTTTCTGCAAGCCGCGGGCTTTCAGTGGATCAATCCCAAGGCCTGGATTATGGGGGTTACGGCCGTCACCACCTATGCGCCCCAGGCGAATTATGGTGCCAATGTCGTGGTGGTCAGCCTGATCTTTGTTGCGCTGAACGCGCCGTGTATCGCCGCTTGGGCAGGATTTGGTGTTGGACTGCGACGTTTTCTGGATCGCCCGGCGCGGCTTCGCCTGTTCAATATCAGCATGGCAGCACTGCTGGTGCTGTCGCTTATACCGTTGGTTTTCGAGTACGCCCCAAGCTTGGGGCGGCATTGACCCCCGGAAGGGTTGGTGCGGGCGAGAGGACTCGAACCTCCACGCCTTGCGGCGCTGGAACCTAAATCCAGTGCGTCTACCAGTTCCGCCACGCCCGCACTTGGGCTGGTCCTTACGTGGAAAGCCTCGATGCGCCAACACTGATTTGAGAGAATTCGACGGGCTAAGCCTATCTTGTCGCTTTGGACTTGGCCCAATGCGGGTCGCATGACATAAGGTCGCCCGCTCGCCGCCAGCCTTGGCGGCGCTTACATTTTCACGCCCAAGGCGGGCTTGGCGGCGCGACGTCGCGCTGGGTCCGAGGAAATAAGAATGTCGATGCAGATTGTTGAGAAGTCTGGCGAAGGCCTGAGCCGCGTTTATGGAGTGACCGTTCCGGCGGCTGACCTGAACGCTCTGTATGAAGCGCGGGTGGCTGAAATTGCCCCGACCTTGAACATCAAGGGCTTCCGTCCGGGCAAGGTTCCGCCTGCGCACGTCCGCAAAATGTTTGGCAAATCCTTGATGTCGGAACTGGTGGAAAAGACCATCAACGAGACGACTCAAAAGGTCATCGAAGATAACAACCTTCGTCCCGCCAGTGAGCCGGAGCTTAAGCCCGAGGGTGACATCCAAGCGGTTGTCGATGGCAAGGCAGACCTTTCCTACGAGATTTCCTTGGAAATCATGCCAGAATTTGCTCTGACAGATTTGACAAAGCTATCGCTGAAGAAGCCAGTTTATGAGCCTACCGCTGCTGAGGTGAAGGAAGCTCTAGACGATCTGGCCAAGTCGAATCGGACCTATGAGCCGCGGACCGGGAAGTCGCTCAAGGCAAAGGACGGTGATCAACTGGTCGTCGACTTCCTTGGCAAAGTCGACGGCGTGGCCTTTGACGGCGGTGCCGCAGAAGACGCGAATCTGACCTTAGGGTCAGGGCAATTCATCCCAGGTTTTGAAGAGCAATTGGTTGGTGCCAAGCCGGGCGATAGCGTTTTGGTCAAGGTGACCTTCCCGACGGACTACCAAGCCGCCAATCTGGCCGGTAAGGATGCGGAATTCGATGTCACGGTAAAAGAGGTCAAGGCACCGGTTGCCGCCAAG
>CAITHQ010000194.1 GCA_903892305.1 uncultured Alphaproteobacteria bacterium | reverse complement strand
CACCGGCTTCGACAAATGCCACAGCTTCCGACGTCGTGATGTGTTCGAACACCACTTTTAGCTCTGGAAAATCTGCAATCAGTCCCATCAGCAGGGTTTCGATGAACACCGCTTCCCTGTCGAAAATGTCCACATGGCGATCTGTGACTTCGCCGTGCAGGAGCAGGGGCATACCGACGCGCTGCATGGCCTCAAGGACGGGGTAGATGTTGCGGAGATCTGTGACGCCATGGGCAGAATTCGTTGTGGCGTGCGCGGGGTAGAGCTTGCAGGCTGTAAATACGCCCTCTCGATATCCGCGCTCAACCTCTGCTGGGTCGGTAGCATCGGTCAAATAGCAGGTCATCAGTGGCTCAAAGGCCAGTCCGGGCTCAAGGGCAGCGAGGATACGATCGCGGTAAGCCTTGGCCCCTGCGACCGTTGTGATCGGTGGATTGAGATTGGGCATGACGATGGCGCGAGCAAACTGACGGGCCGTGAAATTGACCACCGAGCCCAGCATAACGCCGTCCCGAAGGTGCACATGCCAATCATCAGGGCGTCGGAGCGTCAGGCGGTCAATGACCTGAGAGTCGGATTTTTCGCCTGTGATTGTCATGCGAGTGCTCAACAGTGGGGCCGCCCAGAATGGCATGGACGGCGGGAGAAACTTGAGGCCTGCCTAACGTGTGAAAGGCTCTACGAGAAGCTGGATCTGGACCTGCGCGCCTTGAAATAATGCAGAACGATATTTCGACGACGGCAGAACATCGATCTAGCCTTGGCCGTCACCTTATGGCACCGCGACAAGGTCGTTGGCCACGGGCAGAACCACCCCAGAGGGGGCCTTGCTACTGTGGTGGATGGACTGGGTCGCCTTACGATAATCCCCCGGCCGGGCGTTGAAGATATTGTCTACGAAGCTCTGCGGATTGCGGTCATAGAGCGGGAACAGGCTGGACTGGACCTGCACCATAAGCTTGTGTCCCGGCAGGATCACATGATCCACATTGGGCAGGTTGAAGCGGTAGAGTTCCACCTTGCCCGGAGCCAGGGCCTTGGGGTTATCTAGGCTGTGAACGTATCTGCCCCGATAGATTTCGATACCGATGGGCAGCTCATATCCCGCCATAACCGGCTTTTCCGTCTGACCGTTTTCAGGCGACGTATTGGGATAGACGTCAATCAGCTTGACCACCCAGTCTGAGTCCGTCCCCGAGGTGGCGGCATAGAGCTCGACCTGCGGGGCACCCATGATGTGGACGGGGCGATCGAGGGGCGAGGTCTGATAAGACAGCACATCTGTTCGGTCAGAGACGAACCTCTGGTCCTTGACCAGCCAAGTCTTCCACTGGCTGCCATCTTCCATATCAATGGGGCGGGGCAGAAAGGGCACGGGCTTGGCGGGATCCGACACATAGTCGTCGTGATCGCTCGCCTCTGCGCCAGGCGCTTCGAATGAGGCTGCAAAGCCATCGTGTAGATACAGCTTAACCGGCTTGCCAACGGGCCATTGGCTCGACGTCTCCCAGCGGTTGATCCCCGTGGCATAGGTCAGAACGGGAGGGGTGTGCGGGTCTGGCGCGTCCTTTAGGTAGTAAT
>CAITHQ010000193.1 GCA_903892305.1 uncultured Alphaproteobacteria bacterium | reverse complement strand
GTCAAACTCTATGAGGCCTCCGATTATAACGGCGTCATTCAAGCTCTTGCCTCAGGGCAAGTAGATGTCGCGACCCTCGCTGGCGGCGGCTACGCCAATGCTGATGCCCAAGTCGGAAACAAAGTTGCACCCATTCTGACGACCCGGCGCGCGGATGGCGGTACCGGGTACTACTCCGCGCTCATCGTTAAGGCCGACAGCCCCTTTCGGTCGATCAAGGACTTGAAGGGGCACAGCCTGGGTTATGTCGATTTCAATTCGACGTCCGGCTATCTCTATCCTCGGGCGAAAATGCGGGCTGCGGGCATTGACCCTGAAACCTATTTTTCGAAAACCGCATTCGCAGGTGGCCATACCCAGGCGGTCATGTCCTTGGCCAATGGCCAGTTCGACGCGACCTTCGTTCAGGTCTCGGGCGGAGATCCTGAGCACGGGTTCACCACAGGCGCTGTCTATACCATGGCGCGGCGTGGCCTTGTGGACGCCAAGGACTTCCGGACGATCTGGGTTTTGGGGCCTGTTCCGGATACCTCGATCGTCGTGCGCACAGATCGACCCCAATCTCAAATCGACATTGTGAGAGGTGCCATGGCTGCCCTGGCCTATGATCAGCCAGACCTCTGGGTAGATATCGGCCAGCCGGCGGGCTCAGAATATACGGCGATTGATCGGCATCACTATGCCGAGGTCATTGCGCTTCGCAACGCCGATATCGCGCAGCGCCGCCAGGGCCCGAATGAAAAAGGTTCACCCAAATGAGACGGCTTCTCGCCCTCATAGGACTCATGGTTTTTGTTCCTGGCTTGGTTGCAGCGGCACCCTTCCGGTTGGCGTCGCAGGCCAATGTGACCTCACCCTGTCGCCCTCTGACGCCTGATGCCCCTGCTGGACAGCGGGTTCTACACAAGCTGCTAGCTCAGAGACTAGGCGTCGACGTGCTGGACTGCCCCGTGGCCGGGGCTCGCGGTGCGGCCGATGCACTTGTCGCAGGCCAAGTGGATATGGGTGTTCTAGATCCCGCCTCCTACGGATTTGTGTCTGACAAGGTTCGCGCCATTTTGACCTTGCGACCGAAGAACGGATTGATCCGTAGTCAGATTGTTACAGCTGTACGCGCGAGTGGAAGCTTCAAATCCCTTGGGGATGTTCGAGGTCACCGTCTGCTGTTCGTGAGCGCCGCACCTTATGATCGTGATCAGCCCAGAAAAGCGCTCGCCGACCAAGGTGCTGGGCCATCCTTCTTCTCAAGCGAGACTGTGGCCTCCTCAGCAGATGACGCCCTGGCGCGGCTGCGCAAGCAGGATGGCGACGTCGTCGTGATGAACGCTGACGCCTGGCAGCGCAGTTGTCGCGGGGCCAAGCCCCAGGATCAGCCCTGTGGGGACCTCAGAATTATCTGGAACGGCCGACCTAGGGCAGAGAGGGCTTTTGCCGTCCGTCAGGACATGCCAGCCCAGCTTCGCTATCGGATCATCGGGATTTTTGTCGCCATGCATCTGGAAGCTCCGGATGCTTTCAAAGCCGCTTCCGCATTTGCGCCCGCCAGTGAGAACTTCGATGCCTCAGAAGCTGGCGCGCTATCACCGTCCCGGACGATCCCATAAGTATGTCCGCTGGACCTAACTCCGTCGTCGAGACGTTTGAGCTCGCGCGCCGGCGCGCCTTGCGGCATCAATGGTTGCAGTCCGGATTGGGGCTGCTGGTCTTCAGCCTGATCCTTGGGGTCTCATTCCAGAGAAGCCAATTATTCAGCTCAGAGATTGGCGGTGATCCGCTGGGCCGGATTGGCGAATTCCTGGTCCGTATGACGCCAAGCTTGCATGGGGAGGTCCTCTTTGAAAGCCGCTCGACGCCGGGCTCATTGGCATCTTGGTACTATGACTTGCCCGTCTGGCTTGCAGCCATCTGGCAGACCATCGAAATGGCCATAATCGCGACGGTCCTGGGGTCATTGGGTGCCGTCATTGCCTCGCTCCTCTGTGCCTCCAACCTCATGCCCTGGCGGCCAGTGAGGTTCATCGTCCGTCGCAGTCTCGAAGTGACCCGGACGATGCCGGATTTGGTTTTGGCGCTGATCCTTGTTGCTGCATTCGGCGTCGGGCCACTGCCAGGGGTCATCACCCTTTCCATTTCGACCATGGGTGGCCTTGGAAAGCTGTTTGCGGAGATCAATGAGGAAGTTGACCCGCGACAACTGGAAGCTCTGGATGCGGCGGGTGCGGGGACGCTTAACAAGATCCGGTATGGTGTCTTACCCCAGGTCCTGCCCGCTTATGCTTCCTATGGGCTTTTGCGGCTCGAGGGCAATCTAGCGGCGGCTGGTGCCCTAGGAATTGTCGGCGCCGGTGGCATTGGTCTCGAGCTTCAGCGTGCCATTACCTATACCGAGTATAATACCTATCTCGCGATCCTGATCCTCATGGTCTCGATGATCTTTTTGATCGATCTCCTGTCAGAGACCATTCGGCACCGCCTGATCCGACTGGACGAGGGTGGGCAATGACCCTGGTTGCGCCCGGCGGGGACACAGCGCCGCCCGCCGTACATTCACCCTGGCCGGGTTTGATCCGCGGGACTTTTGCGACAGCGGCTTGCCTCGCCGCCCTAGCCGCGATGATGATCGACCTCAAGATGGCGCCGGAAACTCTCCTCAGCGGGTCCTCCAAGCTTGGACGGTTCATCGCCTCTATGGTTCCCCCCAGTGATGGCGGCGACAGTCTCCGGATTTTGCGATCCCTTGCCGAGACCTTCGCCATGGCCGTGGCTGGTACCGCCCTGGCTATTGTGGCGGCATTGCCCCTAGGGCTCCTTGGCGCAAAGACGATTGTCAGCAATGGGATGCTGCATTTCCTCTTCCGCCGATGTCTTGACATATTCCGGGGTGTTCCGGCCCTTGTCTGGGCGCTGATTTTTATTTCGGCCTTTGGTCTTGGGCCCTTTGCTGGCGTCGTTGCCCTGGCCTTTGCGGATATACCCAACCTAGCCAAACTGTTCGCCGAGACCCTGGAAAATTGCGATCGCGGGCCTGTAGAGGGGGCGAGAGCCTCAGGCGTTTCCAAGATCCTGGAGATCCGGTTTGGCTTGGTGCCACAGGTCGCCCCGGTCTTGGCCAGCCAATGTCTCTACTACCTTGAAAGCAATTTCCGTCACGCCGCCGTTCTTGGAATTGTTGGGGCAGGGGGTATCGGTTTCGAACTCGATGAACGGATCAGGATCTTTGCCTTCGACCAGGTTGCCTATATCGTTCTGCTCTACATGCTGTGTGTCGCAGCGCTGGATTTTGTGTCTCGCCAGCTAAGGGCTCGCCTAGCCTGAGTAGGGGCACAAATTTCGAACTTGTGCCTTAGCTGCTGATGGGTCCGTCACGACGAAGTCACAGCGAGCGCCTAACCTTCCCACTCGCCCAGAAGTCGACATTGGGAGTTCCTATGCTTGAATTGAAAGATCTGTCCAAGCGCTTCGGCGATACTCTAGCCGTGGACGGAGTCACCTTGTCTGTACGGCGTGGGGAACTGGTCGGCGTGATCGGACGGTCGGGATCTGGAAAATCGACGCTTCTAAGGCTGATCAATAGGCTTGCTGAGCCCACCGACGGGTCCGTAGCCTGGGATGGTACATCTATAAAGGGGCTTTCAGGGAAGGGATTGAGGCGCTGGCGGCATAGCTGCGCCATGATTTTCCAGCAGTTTAATCTGTCGCCCCGACTTGATGTTTTGACCAATGTTCTGGTTGGCGTGGCGGCCAAGCGTCCTCTTTGGACCTCGATGATAAAGTTCTTTCCTGCCTCGGATCGTGCCAGAGCTGTGCTGGAGCTTGACACCCTGGACATGGCATCTGCTGCCCTGCAGCGGGCTGGAACCCTCTCTGGTGGTCAGCAGCAGCGTGTGGCAATTGCCCGCGCACTGATGCAGGATCCAAGCATTATCCTTGCCGATGAACCTGTAGCCTCCCTTGACCCGGTCAATGCGGAAGTCGTCATGGGCGCGTTGCAGCGCGCCTGTAGGGAGCGGGATATTCCAGTCCTGGTGAGCCTGCACAGCCTTGATATCGCACGGCGCTATTGCACAAGAATTGTCGCAATGGCCAAAGGCCGCGTTGTCTTTGACGGTCCTCCTTCGGCATTGTCGCAAACCATTGTCGACCAGATCTATGCGGGGCGGAATAATCGCCCGTCCCTGATTGAAGACGAAGCCACAATGGAGGTCGCCGCGGCATGAGCGGACTCAAACTCTCAGGCCGTTCACTCAGCGCGGGTGACATCTATATCGAGCGTTTCCAGGGTGAAGGTGACCCGCTGGCATCCCGTTCG
>CAITHQ010000192.1 GCA_903892305.1 uncultured Alphaproteobacteria bacterium | reverse complement strand
CCACTGACCGGGTCGAGATAGGCCGACAGGGTGTGCTGGCAGGCGTCTGGCTGGTCATGGATCTCCTTCTCCATGAAGTGGCGGTAATTGCCCTTTTCCACCAGGGCCGCAGAGGCGGAGACGAGTTTCAGCGGCCGCTCGACGGCCTTGCCGTCCTTGTCGAAAATTCTCGCTGAGGTGTGATCGATGGCAACAAAGTCGCCTTCGTCCAAATAGGCAATTCTGTTGGTGAAAGGGCCGACCGCCAGGGCGTCTGAGCCCAAGAACATCTCGCCCTGACCATAGCCAACGACCAGAGGGCTGCCCCGACGGGCACCCAGTATCATGTTGGTCTGCCCTTCGATCAGCACGGCAATGGCGAAGGCACCGGTCAGACGATCCAATGTGGCCTTGAGGGCGGCCAGGGGCTCCAGACCGGCTTTCAGCTCTGCGTCCAGCAGCTGAGCAATGACCTCAGTGTCCGTATCGCTTTCGAAGACGCGCCCCTCGGACTGCAGATGGCGCTTCAACTCTGCGAAGTTTTCGATGATGCCATTGTGAACCAGGGTGACCTCACCGGCGGACTGCGGGTGGGCGTTGGCCTCGTTCGGGGCGCCATGAGTCGCCCAGCGGGTGTGGCCTATGCCGACGGTCGCGTTCAGGGGATGGTCGGCAAGAACGGCTTGTAAGGCGGCGATCTTGCCCTTGGCGCGCCGACGCTGGACCTTTCCGTCCACCACACCAGCAATGCCGGCGGAGTCATAGCCGCGATATTCCAGCCGCTTGAGGCTTTCAATCAGGCGATCTTGGACCGGAGAGTTTCCGACAATGCCGATAATGCCGCACATATTTCGCAGTCCTTTTGCGCAATCTCGAAGCCGGTCTATGGTTAGACTCTGCGCGGCGTTTAGCATTGGCAAACGCTGCGTCGACTAAATCTGCGTTTCGGATCGTTTCGACCCGTGGCGGCAATAAGGCGGAGTGATCTAAAAGTCTCATGAGCAATCGCGCGTATTTCGGCACTGACGGCATTCGTGGCCAGGCCAACACCCATCCCATGACCGCCGAAGTCGCACTTCGGGTCGGCCTCGCGGCGGGAAAATTGTTCATGTCCCGGGATGATCGTCGGCACATGGTGGTGATCGGCAAGGATACGCGGCTGTCAGGCTATATGGTCGAGCCCGCCCTGGTGGCTGGCTTTGCCAGCGTTGGCATGGACGTTCGCCTGCTTGGGCCCATGCCGACCCCAGGGGTGGCCATGATGACTCGATCATTGCGTGCCGACTTGGGTGTCATGATCTCAGCTTCGCACAACGCCTTTACCGACAATGGCATCAAGCTGTTCGGACCTAGCGGCTATAAGCTGTCGGATGAGCGCGAACTGGAAATCGAGGCCTTGATGGACCAAAGCCTTCAGGAGGGCCTGGCCAAGCCGACAGACCTCGGCCGGGTGTCGCGGGTGGATGACAGTCAGGCGCGGTATGTGGAAATCGCCAAGGCGACCTTCCCACGACGTCTGAACCTATCTGGGCTGCGTGTGGTGATCGATTGTGCCAATGGAGCCGCTTACAAGGTTGCGCCGACCGTTCTTTACGAACTGGGGGCCGAGATCATCCCTGTCGGCATCTCGCCAAATGGCATGAATATCAATGAGGAGTGCGGCTCTACCCATCCGGAAGCTATGATCCGGGCGGTGAAGGAGTATCGCGCCGACATCGGCATAGCCCTAGACGGCGACGCTGACAGACTGGTGATCTGTGATGAGCGCGGCCAGGTGGTCGACGGCGATCAGATCATGGCCCTGATCGCTGGAAACTGGGCTGCACGGGACCGGCTGAATGGTGGCGGGATCGTCGCCACGGTCTATTCAAATCTCGGTCTTGAGCGGTTCATGACCGCGCGGGGCCTCACTCTGGAACGTACGGCCGTTGGCGACCGTTCGGTGATGAAGCGCATGCGCGAAGGCGGCTTTAATGTGGGCGGCGAACAGTCGGGCCACATCATTCTTTCGGACTTCTCCACAACGGGCGACGGCTTGCTGGCCGCCCTACAGGTGCTTACGGTGCTGAAAGAAGGCGACAAGCCGATGAGCGCTCTGGCGCGGCAGTTCGAGCCTGTGCCTCAGAAAATGGAGAATATTCGCTTCTCGTCCGGCAAGCCGCTGGAAGCAGACAAGGTGAAGGCGACGATTGCAGCGGCCCAGGAAAAGCTTGGTTCTGCAGGGCGCCTTGTGGTTCGCGCCTCGGGCACTGAACCCTTAATCCGGGTCATGGTCGAAGCCGATGACGAAAAACTCGTCGCCTCGGTCGTCAAAGAGATTTCGAGCGCCGTAAAGAAGGCGGCGGCCTGACATCCTGATGGCAAAGGCGCTCACCGGAGAGCCCTCCACAAATTCGTGACATGCTTACCGCAGGAGATACCTTTCCAAACCGTAATATTCGTGCAAGCTTCCATACATCGCCCCGCTCGACCGGGGTGAAAGGAAAAAAATCTAGGGAGGTTG
>CAITHQ010000191.1 GCA_903892305.1 uncultured Alphaproteobacteria bacterium | reverse complement strand
GCTCGTAGAGATGATCCCCCGTCCAGTCAGGGTGAAGGGCCTTCAGGTGATCAACCTGATAATTGTGCTCGCGGACAAAGAGAGTCTGCAGGGCGGTCAAATCAGGATTTTCCTGGACCCGGACATCTCCGGCGACAAAAGCCCCATTGACCACAGGCAGGTTGTTCCCGGCTGAGGTTAGCATATGGCCATCAGCAGTCCGCAGACTTGCCGCTATGGCAGCGTCAGAGCCATAGACCTGGGACCCGTCTAGCCATCCCGAAACCGAATTGACTGCCGTCGCCGCCTTGCCGTTGATCCCCGTCGTAGGGTCGATCACGGTTCGGGTCATGGAGATCTTGCTGGCGGAAAGGTCCGGGTCACCAGGTGAAATCGAGATATCGATATGGGTCTTGCCGTCTGTTTTGGCGAGGTCCAGGTCGTGATCAATAAACTGCCCCCAGGCGTAAACCATGCCTGAAAGACCTTCGGCATTGGCGTCATCGCCGTGACCTGCCACGACGATATTAGAAATATCTCTGGCATTTGGCAGGTTGGTGAACATGCTGGCGACGCCATCGGCGAAATGTGCCGGGCCGAGGCGGACAAAGTCGGAGCCGACAGCGTTCATCGTACTGTGGGCGAGATTGTTTCCGGAACCGTCAATCGACCGGTAGATCGGTTCCTGCGCTCGTGCAGGCCCTTGCCCCCCGCCATTCCCTGTGGGCTGTTGGCCTAGAGAGGGAGCTTGAGGCGGCGCAGGCCTTATCGCGACCTCTTGTGCCGAGAAAAATCCGATGGCGTTAGAAGGAGAGGTTACAGCAGGCCCTGTAATTATGCTGTTTCGCACAACCACATCGGGGGACGTTTCGGTGTCAAAGTTGAAAAATTCGCCGGGGTTCATTGCCGTCTCCAAGAGAGTCGCCGAGGTGGTGGACTTGATTGAAGGCACGACTAGGGCCGTTTCATGGATGCAATATGGACAAACCTAGCTAACTGAGAATTCAGGTTAACAGGTCAAATCGCTAATCGACCCCGCAAATAGAGGCGAACAGGCAGAGTTCTTGGGCCATTACTGAGCGTGTTCGGCAGATAGTCTTAACGCGGCCGTCGATGGCCCGACCAAATGGACAGGCTAGGAGTTCAACGCCTTAGGGTCGGCCTGGCCAACCTCCTGGCTGAACGCGCACCCCCTACCCTCGCGCGCTGCACGCGCCTATAAGCGCGGCCATGTCTGATCAGCCTCAACTTGACCGAGCCAATGCCGCCCGACCGATCCCGAAGTCCGGAATTCTGGAGATCGCCCCCTATACCCCTGGAAAGGCCAAGATCGAGGGGGTCGAGCATCCCCTGAAGCTGTCGGCAAACGAGAATGTTCTGGGGTCCAGCCCCAAGGCCCAAGAAGCCTTCGCCAGCGCCATTCATCAACTTCACATGTATCCGGAAGGGCGCTCGAACATTCTGCGGGCGGCCATTCACGCGCGCTATGGCCTGGAGCCTGAGCGCCTATTGTTCGGCTGCGGCTCAGACGAGATTTTCCAGCTTCTCAACCAAGCCTTCCTGGAGCCCGGTGATAACATCGTTCAGGGCGAATACGGTTTTGGTGCCTACGCCATCGGTGCGCGCGCCTGTCAGGGCGAAGTCCGTATGGCACCGGAAAAAGACTACCGGATCGACGTCGATGAGATCCTCAAGCTGGTGGATGATCGCACCCGTCTGGTCTTCATCGCCAATCCCGGCAATCCCACGGGCACCTGGATCAATGGCTCTGAAGTCCGCCGCCTGCACGCGGGCCTGCCCGCCAGCGTGATCCTGGTTCTGGACGGCGCCTATGCCGAGTTTGTCGACGATGCGACCTTCGAGGATGGGCTGTCCATGGTGCGGGAATTTGAGAATGTGGTCGTCACCCGGACCTTCTCAAAGCTGCATGGTCTTGCAGCCCTTCGCGTGGGTTGGGCCTATTTGCCCCCAGAGATGGCCGACGCCGTCGACCGTATTCGCCTGCCGTTTAACCTGAATATCCCAGCCCAACTGGCCGCCGTCGCCGCCCTGGGCGACCTGGACTTTGAAGCGCGCTCGATCGGCCTGGTCAATCAGTGGCGGCCCTGGCTGGCCCAGCAACTGGGCGGACTTGGTCTGGATGTTGTACCCTCAGCAGCGAACTTCCTGCTGATCGGTTTCCCGAAGACGCCGGGAAAGACCGCCCTGGATGCCAATGACTACATGACCACAAGGGGTATTATTCCACGGATTGTGGCGGGCTATGGCCTGCCCAACCACCTTCGGATCACCATTGGTCTTGAAGAGCACAACCGCGCTGTGGTTGACGCCTTGGCCGACTTTATGAAGGCCTGAGGACATGTCGACCGTCATCTTTCCGAAAATGGCCGTGGTTGGCTGCGGCTTGATCGGGTCATCGGTCATTCGGGCGGCGAGGGCCGCCGGGACTGTTGGGACGGTTGCGGTTGCAGACGCCAGTGCTGAACACCGGGCGGACATAGCCCGACTAGGCTATGCTGATCTGGTGACATCCGACGTGGCGCAGGCTGTCGCAGACGCGGACCTGGTGGTCTTCGCCGTCCCTGTTTTGGCCATGGGGCCTGCTGCGGCTCAGGCGGCCAGCGGTCTGAAGCCAGGGGTCATTGTCACTGATGTCGGTTCGGTCAAGGGCTCTGTCGCAGAAGCCCTCCTAGCCGCGATTCCAGACCATGCCTTCGTCATTCCAGGCCACCCCATTGCCGGGACCGAGCAGTCTGGCCCAGGCGCAGGTTTTGCCGAACTCTTTGAAAAGCGATGGGTCATCCTAACGCCGCAGGATCGCACCGACGCGCCCTATCAGGACTCCATACAAAAGCTTAGCGCCTTCTGGACCGCCCTGGGTGCCCAGGTAGATTGCATGGATGCTGCCCACCATGACCTTGTCCTGGCCGTCACAAGTCACCTGCCCCACCTGATCGCCTATAATATTGTCGGTACCGCCGCCGACATGGAGGAAGTGACCCAGGCTGAGGTGATGAAGTACTCCGCCGGTGGCTTTCGCGATTTCACCCGCATCGCCGCCTCCGATCCGACCATGTGGCGGGACGTATTTGTGGCCAACAAAGACGCCGTGCTGGAAATCCTGGGTCGCTTCACCGAGGACCTCCAGGCCTTAAGCCGTGCTATCCGTTGGGGCGAATCCGACAAGCTTTTCGAACTTTTCTCCCGTACCCGTGATATCCGCCGCGGCATTATCGCCGCCGGCCAAGAAAGCGCTGAGCCCAATTTTGGGCGCGATCGCAACAAGCACTAAGGGGGCGACATGAACGGCTATGTCTGGCTTGGCGTGGCCATCATGGCTGAAGTGATTGCAACCACCGCCTTGAAAGCCTCGGAAGGCTTTACCCGTCCCCTTCCTTCCGTTGTGACAACCTTGGGCTATGGTCTTGCCTTCTGGTGTCTTTCTCACGCCATGCGTACGGTGCCGGTCGGCATAGGCTATGCCATCTGGTCTGGTGTGGGGATCATCGCCATCACCGCCATTGCCTGGGTCTTGTTTCGGCAAAGGCCAGACCTGCCCGCCATGGTGGGCATGGGCTTGATCCTGATTGGGGTTATGGTGATCAATCTGTTTTCAAAAGCTCAAGCCTGAGATTGTCCCATGCGGTCACATTTTGAATCCCTTGCCCTCCAGGGAGGTGGCTTTGATGAGGCCAAAGGCTTGGCTGCTGACATTCGGGCGGGACGGGCTGAAGCGGCATCAGACCTAGCTGCCCTCTGGCTCCATGCCGCTATCTCTGCCCCCGCGCGTCTTACCGAGATCTATGATGGGTCCGCTGCTGGCTGGACGGGCAAGCGACCTGAGGCCGAACCCCTCAACGCCCCTGGATCAAAGGTTGAAATCCCCCAGGCCTTCTGGACAGGATTCTGGGCCCTGGTGGAGGATCAAACGGCAGGTGGGGATGCTGGCCTAATTACCCAAAGGACCGCAGCCCTTGCTGGGGCGCTGTCCCCCGACTTCAGGGCCGTAGCCGTTGAGGCCGCCCTGGTCTATCCGGGGGTCAGGGCCGCCGCCGCGCAGGGCTTTCCGGCAAGGTTCACCCTGGAAGCCCTCTCCCGCGCGCCAGCGGGGTCTCTAGGCGCGGAGTTTCACGAGCTGATCGTCAGCAATGGCTTTGACCTTGAGGTACTAGATCGAGATGCCCTTGGCCTAGCCAACCTGCCGCCACCTCTGGATTATTTGAATGCTCGGATCCTGCAGTGCCATGATCTCTGGCACATCACGGCCGGCTATCAGACCACGGGCCTACATGAAGTGGCGATCTCTGCCTTTCAGGCTGGACAGTTCGGTCACAACTATTCGGCCATGTTCCTGGCCATGGTCCTGACGAAGATGGCCCATAACCCCATGGCACCGGCCAATCTTATGCTTGATGTGATCCTTTCAGCTTGGACCCATGGTCGCGAAACACCGCCCTTGCTGCCGGTGGATTGGCCAGCCGTTTGGGGCCAGTCGGTAGAGGATATTCGCAAGGACCTCGGGGTCACGGCCTATGCGTCGCCCTATCCTGCAAACCTGTTTGAGAGTCTGCGTGCAGCTTAGGGTGCGAGAAAGGCCGTCGTCGCTTCGATGGCTTCGACCAAGGTGACCCGCTGAATCTCGACGCCTTCAGGCAGGCTGGAAAACAAACGGGTCGGGGCTGCTGCGTCCAGCATGACAAACACGCCCTTGTCATCTGCCCGCCGGATTAAGCGGCCGAAGGCCTGGGCAATCCGACCTCTGGCGACGGCGTCATCATAGGATTTGCCGCCAAACCGAACCCGCCTGGCCTTATGCAGGATATCAGGACGCGGCCACGGCACGCGGTCGAACACCAGGAGGCGCAGGCTGCGCCCCGGCACATCGACCCCATCTCGGACGGCGTCCGTGCCCAGCAGGCAGGCGTCTTCCTCGGCCCTGAAGATATCGACCAAGGCTCCGACCTCTAAGGGGTCAACATGCTGGGCATAAAGCGCCAGACCCTTTTCGGCCATGGGGGCGACGATCCGTTCGTGAACGGCCCGCAGGCGCCGGATGGCGGTAAATAGCCCAAGCCCACCCCCGCCAGCCGCCAAGAATAGCTCTCGCATGGCCGCACCTACCTGCCGGGCGTCATCCCGACCGACATCGGTCACCACAAAGGCCCGCGCCTTGGACGCATAGTCAAAGGGCGAAGCTAGCCTCAGGGTCTTGGGGCGATCGGGCAAGCGGGCGGCACCTGTGCGCATTTCCGCCAGGGCGAAGGGATCAATCAGGGTCGAGTCAGCCAAGGTCGCACTGGTCACCAGCACCCCATGGGCTGGAGCGATAACCGCATTGGTCAGGGGCTCCGTGGGGTCAACCCAATGTCGGCGGCAGGCGGCGTCCACCACGCGGCCATAGAGAAAGGTGGCATCGAACCAGTCGACAAAGTCCGGATCGTCTTCTGCGTCCTCATCAATGGCTCTTAGCATAGAGCGCCAAGCGGGAAGCACCATGCGGGCGCGGCGGTCGAGCCCCCGCAGCGCGCCCTCTATTCGCGCCCGGTCGGTTTGCGTCAGGGTGGCGGCCTCATCGTCGAGAACATCCTCCAAATATCGGGCCAAGGCCAAGAGTGGTGCCTCGACGCTGGCAAGGGCAGACGCCGCCGCGCGGGCTGTCTCGCGCACAAGGTCGAGAGCCGGGCGCGCGGCGCACTCCATGCCCACGTCTGAAGGCGCAGCGCGGGCCCGCAATTGCTCAATCACCGCCACAAGGAAGTGCTCAACGGCACCTATGGGATTGACCTCGCCATTGGGCGGCGCAACTCGGCCTGACCATCCCTCACCGGGCAAGGCAGCGGCGGCGCGGGTGGCGTCGACCAGGGCGCGACGGGCGTCATCACGATCGCCCAGAGTTTCCATGAGTCGCGTTTCAAGGCCCCGACCCCGTCGGCCTCGCCCCTCCGGCCCCCGGATCCAGCGACGCAGTTCTGCGGCTTCCTGGCCAGACAGGGCCGCGGCGAACGCGCTGTCCGCCGCGTCGAACAGATGGTGGCCCTCGTCAAAAACAATGCGTTTGAGCTGGGTGGTTTCCCCATCAGCCTTGGAGCCTCGCGCAGCTCGGGCACCGTCAAAGGCCGCCTGGGTTAGGACTAGGGCGTGATTGGCGATCACCAAATCGGCCCTTCGAGAGCCGCGAATGGCCTTTTCGACAAAGCAGGTACGATAATGTGCGCAGCCCGCATGGATACACTCGCCCCGGCGATCTACCAGGTTTCCGGGGCTAGCCTGGGCCACGGGCGGAACAGCAAAAAGCCCAGACAGCCAGGCGGGGAAATCTCCGCCGGTCATGTCGCCGTCTCGCGTGGCCCGGACCCAGCGCGCCGTCAGCCCCATGCCGATCAGGTCTGCAGACCCCAACTGAGCGGCGTTTGTTTGGTCCTGGAAATTCAACAGGCAGAGGTAATTTTCCCGGCCCTTACGGACTACGGCTTTACGTGCACGCACCTTGGGATCGGGATAAAGCGCATGGCTTTCCCGTTCGATCTGCCTTTGCAAGGCCCGCGTATAGGTCGAGACCCAGACCGAAGGGCCATTGGCCTCGGCCCAGAGAGAAGCCGGGGCCAGATAGGCCATTGTCTTGCCAATGCCCGTGCCGGCCTCGGCCAGCATCATGCGCGGCTCCCCCTCCCGTTCACGAGGTTGAAAGGCAAAAGCGGCTTCGGCGGCGAAGATCGCCTGAGCCGGTCGGGCTTCATCCAGGCCAGCGGCGGTCAGCAGTTCAGCTAGTCTCGCTGCAGCCGCCTCTGGGGGAAAGGGTTTTGACCCTGCCTCGCCAAGGGGTGCCTGGTCTTCCCATTCACTGACCCGAGTCCAGACGTCCAAGCCCGACGTGCGGAACTGATTACCAACAGGGTGGGCGCGTAGGGCACCGATGACAAGGCCCCCCCAAGACCAGCCGCCGCGGGCCAGGGTCTCGGCAATGGCCAAGGCTTCCTCCCGCGACGGAGTTGGCGAATTTGCAAGCTCGGTCAGTAGGGATTTCACACTGTCTAGCAGGCTTTCGGCCTGAGCTTCGACACCCTTTGGTTCCGGCAGATCGAGGGCAATGGCAAGGCCTGCGGCGGACGGCGCGCAGAACTGTGCGGGCCTGACGAAGGCGAACAACTCAAGGGCATCAAAGAGGCGAGATGAACGCGGCGGGGTATGCAGGCCCAACCGCTTGGCCATCATGCCGGCATGGACGACGATGACCGGCCCGCGATCAAATAGGTCCCTGGCATCGGGAATGCGCAGCGGCCGTGCACCCGTCCCATCGGCAACGGCCGAGCGACCGCCAGGCAGGGTCACCAGACAAACGGCAAGATCGACGAAGGCGGCAGGAGCATTCACACCCCGGGTCTAGACGGGAACCGTCACAAAGTCAGCGATCATGTTCTGGTTTTAGTCTCACTGGATTATCGCAGCCGCTCCGAGGTCAGTGCAAAGCATACCAAACCCGAACAATTATTATTCATCAATCATCAATCTAGAAATCTTCTCAGCGTGATTTAAACGTGAATACTTCTGAAATTGAGAATTAGATTACCAATTATAAAGCAAATTCAGGGACTATTGCTACATGGTAAATTCTGAATTCATCAAGTCGATTGAAATTCTTGTGTGCGACATTTTGTCGCTGCTATGTATTGCAATCTCTTGTCAACAATCAGCGATTAAAACAATCAGTTAGTTCCGAACCGACAGGTCAAGATGTCCGCCGCTTTCCAAAACGTCAAAGTGCTGATCGTCGATCACAATGAATGCATGCGTAATATTATTGCGACCGTGCTGAGGGGTCTGGGATTCCCAAGTCTGCAATCAGCGGTAAATGGCGAAGATGCGCTCAACCGCATTAGAATTTACGGCCCTGATCTGGTGATCAGCGAATTGAAAATGCCTGTCATGGATGGACCAACCCTCGTGCGGCGACTGCGCGAGGATCAAAGCAATCCGAGCAATTCGGTGCCTATCATCATTGCGAGCGGTCATACCGAAGACAAGTATGTACGCGAGTGCCTGATCGCTGGGGCTGACCATTTCCTAGCGCGGCCCATTTCCGGGCAGAATCTCGCTGACCGGATCAGTCGCATCATTCGCGATGAGCGCCAATTTGTCCGGACGCCTCACTATATTGGTCCGGCGCGGAACTTAAAGATCGTAGATATTATGAAGACGAGTAAGACTGCAGTGGCTGCGTAAAGCCATTGCCTCCGAGGGGGACCTACCCATGGAGATATCGAATACTCAAGTTCAGATGCTTCGGGCAGGCTAGCCTGCGGTCAGCGCCAGAAGGGCATAACTGGCCAACCAGTGCTCCCCCATATAATCCCCCGTCACATGGGCCAGACTAGCTGTCAGGTGTCGCTCGGCGGCCTCTCGTGCCACGGTCTGCATCGGGTGGGACACCGGTAATGTGGCAGCTATAGACCGCCAGCACCAGGCACGGCTGAGGTTCAAGCCATCGAGGTGGGCGATTTTACCGTCCGTGCGGTCACTGACCTGGGCGGGGTGAAACAGAGCTTGCGGCGTGCCTGAGGCCGCATCGGGCAAAAACCGGTCGAACCAGACCCGGAAATCCTCCCTCGTCATCAGACGCCGCATGCATTCGGCTTCCATAAGAGCCGGGGATAGGAAATCATCGCCAGATGGTTCCCAGGCCTGACAGGCCTGATCCTGACCATACCATTCAAGACCTTTTGCTTTGAGCAGGGCTAGGAGATGATGATCTTCGACCACACGGGCATAGTCTGCACTAAGCGCCAGAGCAAAGGCGGTTGAGGAATGCACCCCAGTGCGAATCGGATAGTCGCACTTGGGCAGAAAGGCTTTGAGCCGATCCGCAAATGCCGTCGCGAGGGGCTCGAAGGTCACAGCCCAAGGCGCATCATGATCAGCAAGCTCGGCGTGTAGCTTCAGAAGCCAGGCCCAGCCATAAGGACGTGAAAAGCTGCGAGCGGTCTCAGCGGAAATATAACTGCGTTCGGCTTCAATTTTTTCGGTCGTGAAGGCATGGTCGAATAAGCTGCGTATGGCTGGGGCCTGAGGCATTTCAGGATGAAGACGGAGCAGGCTGGCCAGTAGCCAATGGCTATGGACGCAGGAGTGCCAGTCAAAACTGCCAAAGAAAATCGGATGAAGGTCTTTAGGGCCACGGACATCCTGTGGCCCGGACATCATATGGTCGAGCTTGTTGGGATATTCCTGGTTTACATGCCCCAGGGCGATGGCGGCCAACTTGGCCGCAAGGTCAGCCGTGAGAACGGAAGGCGAAGACATACATCAGCACCATATTGATCAGCAGCAGCGGAAGGGCTGTGGGAACCTGAGCCCGGATAACTGCGAAGCGATCCTTCAACTCCAGAAGCGCTGTAGGCACAATGTTGAAGTTCGCGGCCAGGGGAGTCATCAAGGTTCCACAGAACCCAGACAGCATGCCGATGGCGCAGACGACCGCCGGGTCTGCACCGAATTTATGGACCAAAAAGGGTAAGGCGACACCGGCGGTCATAACTGGAAACGCCGCGAAGGCATTGCCCATCACGATCGTAAACATTGCCATGCCAAGGCAATAGACCACCACTGCCGCAAGTCGAGAGTCGATCGGAATCCACGTCGTGATCAGATCGCCGACCACTCGGCCGACCCCGGCCAGGGCAAAGAGCGCCCCAAGGGCCGCCAGCATTTGCGGCAGAAGCGCCGCCCAGCCGACCATGTCGATCAGCCGAGCGCCTTCCTGCAGTGGCGTGATCAGGGGCTGACGAAACAGGACAAAGGCGAGGCCTACCGCCAGCAGGGCTGCGGCCGCCAGGGAGATCAGCGTCGCCTGTTTGGGATCCAGCAGGGGCACATCCCCCAAGCGCCAGGTCTTGACCACAAGGGTTCCAAATAGGACCACCACCGGAATAGCCAGTGCTGGCAGAAACAAGCGATTCCCAAAACGATAAGCAGACGCCTGCCTGTCAGCCAGGGTCGACTCCCATGCCGTCCCCCGCCCCAGCTGTCCAACACCGGCTGTGACTGCCAGGACCATAGCTAGAACCCCATTGCCGATATCCCCTAGACGGTCCCCCACCAAAAAGCTGGCGGCGAGAAGACCCCAAAACAGGGCATTACGTCCGCGCCTGGGATTGGTTGCGTCTCGAGCGCTAAGCAGGGCATAAGCCGCAAAGACTAGGCCGGCGAGATTGTAAACGACGTCCAGCTTGATCATGCGCCCGGTCTCCGGGACAGCTTTCGGCCGAAAATCAGTATCCGTAGGCTATGGATGGCAAAGGCGGCGATGGCGCTGGGTATGGCCCACCGCGACAGATCCAGGGGCTCCAATCGCACACCACTCTGATCTAGAAATCCGACCATGAGCAGAATTGAGCCTATGGCCATGAAGATGTCTTCACCAAAGAACAGGCCTACATTGTCCGTGGCTGCAACAAAGGCCCTGACCTTCTGACGCTCATCATCGGCAAGTTCCTCGCTGTCAGATTCTAAGGCGGCTTCTACCATTGGAGCCACCAGGGGCCGGACGGTCTGGGTCTGGCCGGCAATAGAGGTCAGGCCAAGGGCCGAGGTCAGCTGCCGGAAAAGAAGATAGCCCACCAGCAGTCGCCCAAAGGTCATACCCTTGAGCCCGCGGATCAGATCCTTAGCGCGTTCCTGCAGGCCCGCCCTTTCGAGCATGCCGATCACGGGTAGGATCAGCCAGGCCGCGCTCACATAGCGGTTATCATTGAAGGCCTTGCCAAAGGCCTTGAGCACATCAACCGGAGAGAGGCCCGCGGCTAGACCCGTGGCAAAGGCTGAGGCCATCACCACAAGCAGGGGATTAAAGCCCGCAGCGAACCCGGCCACCACGACGGCGACCCCCAACAGGATCAGCATTCCAAACCCCCGACGCTCAAACGCTCAGGGGAAGGACTTAACCTGCAAATCCGTCGAACCGATAGGCCTTGCCGTCGCGGACCACATGCCCAGCGGTCGGCGCGGCGAAGTGGGTACCGATAACCAGTATGGGCTTGTCGGCGGCATCCTCGAACAACTGGCGGCGCATAGCAGCCGAAGCCTTGCCGTCACTGTCAAAGGGGGGCGACCAGTCCGGGTGCGCCAGTTGGCAGGGATGATGGACCGCATCGCCGGTGATCATGGCAATCTGACCTTCAGATTCGATCATGACACTGACGTGCCCTGGCGTATGGCCGGGGGTCGGGATCAGGCGGACTTCAGGTGAAAGCCGGTGATCCATCTCGACCAGTTCAGCAAGGCCGGCGTCGAAAATCGGTTGGACTGAGTCAGACAGGATGACCTGCTGCTCGGCATCCTCGCGCGCACTCCAGTGGGCGTATTCCTTCGCGCCGATTAAGTATCTGGCCTTAGGAAAGGTCGGGACCCATTTGCCATCCACCTGCAGGGTGTTCCAGCCAACATGGTCGACGTGGAGGTGGGTGCAAACAACGTGATCCACGCACTCCCGAGACCAGCCAGCTGCTGCCAGTTGGTCCAGAAAATCTGTGGCCAGGGCCTGGCCACCCAACAGGCTCCGGGGACGGTCATTGCCAATGCAGGTGTCCACCACCAGCCGCAGGCCCGGTGCTTCCACCAGCAGAGCATGGATGGACAGGCGTAGGGACCCATCCTCATGGACATAGTTCGGATAGAGCCAAGGGATGGTCTTCAAGACCTCAGGGCGCGCCTCCGCGAGGAAGGGACGCACCTCTGAATAGGGTACGGGCAACTCGATTTCGACAATGCGCGTGACCGTGACAGCGCCGATTTTCCAGGTAAGCATACTAGCGCAGGTCTGCGTTGATCTTTGCCAGGACCGAGGATCCGGGGATTAGATCCTTACCGCCCAGGGCCGTCAGAGGGGTGGAAACGGTCTCAAGGGAATCGTGCAGGTCGCTAGCTTCTGGGTCCACGTATAGGAGACCGGTCACCACCTCGCCCAGAGCCTGACGCTGGGCAAGATAGGTCATGGCAGCAATCCGATCGGTGGGATCATAGTGTGCGGCCAGCTTATGCAGGGCCAGGACCGACCCATCATGTTGCGTGACGGTTGTCGTCGTTCCCGGCGCATAGTCCACTTCAATCGGAGCCCGTTTGGCGATCACGTCTAAGCGGTTTACCGCCTCATTATGCTCGCGGACATAATCATAGCTCTTGGTCGACCCAGAGTGATTGTTGAACTGCACGCAGGGGCTGACACAGTCGATGAACGCTGCGCCCTTGTGCGCCAAGGCAGCCCGGATCAGGGGTGCCAGCTGGGCCTTGTCGCCCGAAAAGGACCGCGCCACGAAGGTGGCACCCAGCTGCAGGGCCAAGCTGACCAGATCGATGGCCGACTCGTGGTTTTCGACCCCACGCTTAGACTTTGACCCCTTGTCGGATGTCGCCGAAAACTGGCCTTTGGTCAGGCCATAGACACCATTGTTCTCGACAATATAGGTCATATTGACCCCGCGCCGAATGGCATGCGCGAACTGGCCCAGACCAATGGAGGCACTATCGCCGTCGCCGGACACCCCAAGGTAAATCAGCTCGCGATTCGCCAAATTGGCACCGGTTAACACCGAAGGCATACGCCCGTGGACGGTGTTGAAGCCGTGGGATGCCCCTAGGAAATAGTCGGGCGTCTTAGACGAGCAGCCAATGCCAGACAACTTGGCCAGCCGGTGTGGTGGCAGGTTCAGATCATAACAGGCCTGAATGATGGCCGCCGAGATCGAGTCATGCCCACAGCCCGCGCAAAGGGTCGAAACCGAACCCTCATAATCCCGGCGGGTGAAGCCAAGGTCGTTAGGAGACAGGCTGGGATGGTGAAGGCGGGGTTTGGCCAGATAGGTCATTCTGCGGCCTCCGGAACAGGGGAACGTGGCGCTGTGGCGCCAAGGCGGGTGCCGATTTCGGCGGCGATAAAGCGGGCGGTGATGGGCGTGCCATCAAAGTGCAACACCGGGGGCAACTTCGCCGGATCCACGTCCCCTTCATTAACGATCAGGGTACGGAGCTGGGCATCCCGGTTCTGCTCGACCACAAAGACTCGGTCGTGGGCGGCGATGAAGTCATAGACCTCGTCGCTAAAGGGAAAGCCCCGAACCCGAAGGGCGTCCAGATGCAAGCCCTTGGACGCCAAGATCTCAAGAGCCTCGTGCATGGCGGGGGTCGTGGATCCGAAATAGATCACGCCGGTCCGGGTTGCGGTCTTAGATTTCCGCAGCTCAGGAGCCGGGATCAGCGACTTTGCTGTCTCGAACTTCCGCAGCAGGCGCTGCATGTTGTCCACATAAACATGCCCCTCCTCGCTATAGCGGGCATAGGGGTTACGCGAGGTGCCCCGGGTAAAATAGGCCCCCTTCGAAGGGTGAACACCAGGATAGGTGCGATAGGGAATCCCGTCGCCGTCCACGTCCTTGTAGCGGCCAAAATCGACCCCGGATTCAAGGTCCTCATAGGTCATGACCTTGCCACGATCGAGGCTACGTGTGTCGTCCCATTTGAAGGGCTCGGTCAGCCACTCGTTCATGCCAATGTCCAGATCAAGCATGACGAACACCGTCGTCTGTAGCCGATCGGAAAGGTCAAAGGCTAAAGCGCCCATCTCGAAGCACTCACCAGGATCCTGCGGCAAAAGCATGGGATGCTTGGTGTCGCCATGCCCGGCATAGGCCGCGCTAATCAGGTCGGCCTGCTGGGTGCGGGTCGGCATGCCCGTCGAAGGCCCGCCCCTCTGAACATCCATGATAACCGCCGGAATTTCGGCGAAATAGGAAAGCCCGATAAACTCAGTCATCAGGGAGATGCCGGGGCCAGACGTGGCCGTAAAGGCCCGCGCGCCATTCCAGCCAGCACCGATAACAATGCCAATCGAGGCGATTTCATCCTCGGCCTGGACAATCGCGTATTTGGCCTGACCCGTTTCCGCATCTATCCGGAACTCAGCGCAGTAATCGGTGAAGGCCTCGACCACAGAGGTTGAGGGGGTGATGGGATACCAGGCGCAGACCGTGGCCCCGCCATAAACCGCGCCGAGCGCCGCAGCGGAATTACCCTCAACATAGATCCGGTCGCCCACAGCGTCCGCGCGACGGACCTGCAATCCAAGGGGTGTGAGATTTGTCCTTACATAGTCTCGGCCCATGTGCAGGGCGTCGACATTGGCCTTGATCAGGCGTTCCTTGCCGGCAAACTGCTCGGCCAGCAGGGTTTCGATGACCTCAATTTCAATGCCCAGCAGAGCCGCCAAGGCTCCAACATAGATTATATTTTTAAAGAGCTGCCGCTCCCGGGGCACCGAATAGACCTCATTGCAGATCCGGGTCAGTGGGACACCCACTACGGTAATATCATCCCGGAACTTGCTCTCGGGCAGGACCTTGGTGGAGTCATAGAACAGATAGCCACCCGACTCGATCTCAGCGATGTCGCGATCCCAAGTCTGCGGATTCATGGCGACCATCAGGTCGACGCCACCCCGGCGCCCCAGATGCCCGTCGCCGGTCACCCGAACTTCGTACCAGGTCGGCAGGCCCTGAATATTGGACGGGAAGATATTCCGCGCCGCCACAGGCACGCCCATACGCAGGACCGATTTCGCGAACATAGAGTTGGCGCTGGCTGAGCCAGAGCCATTCACATTGGCGAATTTGACGACGAAATCGTTGGTAAGGTTCAGCGAGCCTGACATGCACCGCCTCCCGTCATCGCGGTGGCGTGGGTCATTTCAAGGGTAAATCTCTGCATGTCCCATGCCCCAGTCGGGCAGCGTTCCGCGCAAAGTCCGCAGTGCAGACACACATCTTCGTCTTTCACCATCACCCGTCCGGTTTTCAGTTTGTTGGAGACCAAAAGATCCTGGTCCAAATGCAGGGACGGTGCATTGAGCCGTCCTCGAAGATCTTCTTCCTCGCCGTCTTCGGTGAAGGTGATGCAGTCTACCGGGCAGATATCAACGCAGGCGTCGCACTCTATGCAAAGAGGCTCTGCAAACACGGTCTGGACATCGCAATTCAGGCAGCGCTGCGCCTCGGCAAATCCAAGCTTGGGATCAAAGCCCAATTCGACCTCAAGCCGAACATCCTTGAGGGACTCCCCCTTATCCCTCTGCGGAACCCGGAAGCGGGCGTCGTTGGAGACGTCATTGTCATAGCTCCACTCATGAATGCCCATCTTCTGGGAGGTCAGAGAGAAGCCGGGCGGTGGCCGATCATTGACGTCCTCGCCTTGGCAATAGCGATGGATGGAGACTGCCGCATCATGGCCCTGGGCAACCGCCCAGATTATATTTTTGGGCCCAAAGGCCGCATCGCCACCAAAGAAAACGCCGGGCCGGGTCGACTGGAAGGTGACCTCATCGACCTTGGGCATGCCCCACTCATCGAAATCGAGGCCAATGTCCCGCTCAATCCAGGGGAAGGCGTTTTCCTGGCCCACAGCGACCAGGACGTCATCACAGGGATAATGCTCGTCAGGCTCACCGGAGGGCATCAGGCGACGGCGGCCCTTGTCATCATATTGGGCCTCCACCACTTCGAAGACGACACCAGTCAGCTTGCCATTCTCGTGGGTGAAAGACTTCGGCACCCGGAAGTTCAGGATCGGGATGTCCTCGTGAAGGGCGTCCTCCTTTTCCCAGGGGCTGGCCTTCATTTCCTCAAAGCCAGAGCGCACCACCACCTTAACGTCTTCGCCACCTAGACGGCGGGAGGTCCGGCAGCAGTCCATGGCTGTATTACCGCCGCCCAGAACGATAACCCGACGCCCGATCTTATTTATGTGACCAAAGGAAACACTGGAGAGCCAGTCGATTCCCACGTGGATATTGGCCCGGGCCTCTTCCCGGCCAGGCAGGTCCAGGTCACGCCCCCCGCGGCGCACCCGTTCCGACAAAAACAGCGTCATAGTCTTCTAGGAGCAGATCCTTGAGGCTATCGACCCTATGGCCGAGACGCATTTGCATGCCCAGCCCAGTGATATAGCCGACTTCCTCATCAATCACTTCCTCTGGGAGACGGAAGCGCGGGATCTGGCTGCGGATCATGCCACCAGCCTTGGCGTCGCCGTCATAGATGACCAGCTCATATCCCAGGGGTGCAAGATCCCGGGCGACTGTGAGCGCCGCCGGACCCGCGCCAACCAAAGCGACCCGCTTGCCATTCATGTTCGCTGCAGGGGGCGGCAGGCGGCTGGAAATATCGTCCTTATTGTCGGCAGCGACACGCTTCAGCCGGCAGATGGCGACAGGCTCGTCCTCCACCCGACCGCGACGACAGGCCGGCTCGCAGGGGCGGTCACAGGTTCGCCCAAGCACGCCAGGAAAGACGTTGGACTTCCAGTTGATCATATAGGCGTCTGAATAGCGGCCTTCGGCGATCAACCGGATATATTCTGGAACCGGTGTGTGGGCTGGACAGGCCAGCTGGCAATCTACGACCTTGTGATAATAATCCGGTCCGTCGGTACGCGTGGGAAGCAAAGTCCATCTCTCCCTTGGATCGCCAGAATATTTCTAGCCATCAGGCGATTTCCGTTGATCGGAAATTCGACAGTCCGGCCTCTGGCGAGGTTCGAACTAACTAAAGGCCGTTCTTCGATCCGCGCCAAGACGCTTTTTGTCCAATCGCCGTTGTCAGACGCGAAAACTTGTCGTGGTCAAGAGTCCGTGAACACAGGACAGAGGGGCCTTTCCCACGAGATTAACAAATCGTAAGCATGAACGCCCTTGGAAATTTGGGGCTGAAATTCGGGAGTCACATCAATGTCCTCGCCGTTCGAAGTGTCTGCAGACGTCTCTACGGAACGTCATGACGCCATACCGTCGCCGTTCGAAGCCCACGACGATGATCTCGAAATCAATTTGCGGCGCGCAGCAGCCGAAAATGCTGAAGCCCTGAGATTGGCCCGGGCCCTCTAATCTGGCTGGACCCAGGACAACAAGGTCCTATGCTGGCTGGAGAAAATCACTCCGGGGACCTGGGCATGGAACTTCGCCGTCTTGGAACAAGTGGCCTAAAGGTCAGCGCAGTAGGTTTGGGCTGCAACAATTTTGGCATGCGTATCGATCAGGCCCAAACCCTGGCGGTCGTTGACGCGGCCCTAGAGGCCGGCATCACGCTCTTTGACACAGCCGACATTTATGGCGGCTCAAAATCAGAGGTATTCCTTGGGGAAGCACTCAAGGGGCGGCGCGAGAAGGCCGTCATTGCCACGAAGTTCGCCAATCCCATGGGCAAGGGAGCCTACAGCCGGGGCGGGTCGCGCCGCTATATCGTCTCCGCCGTCGAGGCCAGCCTCAGGCGGTTGCAGACGGACCATATTGACCTTTACCAGATGCACGTTCCCGACGCGGACACACCGATTGAGGAAACCCTGCGTGCGCTTGACGACCTGGTTCGGGACGGCAAGGTCCTATACCTGGGCAACTCGAATTTTTCTGGCTGGCAGATCGCTGACGCGGAGTGGATATCTCGCACCTCGAAGCTTGATCGGTTCGTGAGCGCCCAAAACCTGTTCAGCCTGCTTGAGCGCGGTGCCACCAAGGACGTCCTGCCGGCCTGTGAACACTTCGGACTGGGCTTCCTGCCCTTCTTCCCCCTGGCTTCGGGTTTGCTGACAGGGAAATACAAGCGCGGTGAACCCGCTCCGGAAGGCACCCGCCTTGCCGCCTGGGGTGCCCAAGGTCAGGCCGCTCTAAATGACCGCAATCTGGACCGGGTTGAAAAGTTGGAAGCTTGGGCCAATGACAAGGGCCATACACTTCTGGAACTTGCCTTTGCTTGGCTCCTGGCCCATCCGGCAGTGTCGTCGGTCATTGCGGGTGCGACAAGCCCAGCGCAGGTGCTCGCCAACGCCGCCGCGGCCAGCTGGACCCTATCGGCCCAGGACCGCGACGAGGTGACGACGCTGATCAGTTAGGGCTTTTTCGCAGCCTGAACTTCGATCTCGGCAAGCATGCCAGGCGCGACCAGAGCAGCGACCTGAACCGTGACCCGGGCCGGCTTATTGGGCTGGTCCTTGGTGCCGAAATATTGGCCATAGCCCTCCATCATACCGGCGAAATCCATCTTCCCACCCTTGGCTGGGTCGCCCACCAGATAGACCCGCATCATAGCGACATCGCCCATGGTCAAACCTTGGGCGGTCAGCAGGTCCTGGATCTTTTTCATAATGCCTAAGGTCTGGGTCTTGGTGTCACCAAACTCAGGAGGCGTCCCAGCAGGGGCACCGGCATTGATCGGCGGCGGTGTCTGGCCGCTGATATAGACGATGCCGTAACCTGCCGGCACGACGGTCGCCGAAGCGATAGCGGCGGCGGGAGGTCCAACATGAATGACCTGCGCTATGGCAGGTGCCCCGAAGGCGAGAGGTACCAGGCTGAGGAGTGCGGGCAGAAAGCGCATTTGGAGCTCCATATTTTGGATGTGTCTGTGGCGTTTGCGTCATGGGAGGACCAAGAGGTCTACGAGCGAGGTCACTCCGAATAGGGCCTCAGCGACTGTCGCCCGAATATCTAGCGCATCGCCGAATTTTTAGTCGCCTGAAGACTATAGTTTGGGCAGATGACCGCTTCGCTCGAGGGTGATTAATTTCGACCTAAGCGCCATCGGCCGAACAATCTTCCCGCTCTTTACACTGCCTAAATGCTGATATTTTCGGCATGGAATGGCTAGTTTTTTTGCCAATCTAGCTTTTTACGCCACATCAGGATTTCAGCGTTGACCGTAACCGCATCGGATTGAACCGTCAGTCATCGGTCGGATGATCTTGCGTGGAAACCCAAGATGGTTCGTTCGAGTGACAGGTTTTTCGGGTGTGGGTCTGAAGTGTTGCAGAACATCAGTTCAGGTCATGGCAGTAGATTTTTCTGATTGAAAATCAGCACTCTGCTCAAAGCCCCGCAAGACACGTCCGACACCACACCTTGGTCTCGTCGTGAGATCAAACAACACGAAATCGGCCGAAAAGGTCGGCGGTAGAGGGGCTATGATGACTCAAAAGAACAAACTTAAACTGGTTGGTGGTGCATCCTTAGCAGGGTTCATGCTGCTGGCTGGCCAAGCGCTCGCCGCCGATGCTGCAGCGCCCTCCGGTACAGTGGACGAAGTGATTGTCACTGGCACCCGGCAGACCGGCCTTAAGGTTGAAGACAGCCCGGCACCTGTGACGGTTGTCGGCGTTGCCGCCCTTCAACAGACAGGTCAAACCGATCTACGCATCGGCTTGGCAAACGTTGTGCCGTCCTTCACCGCCCAGGCCTTCGGCGGCGACACTGCCAACCTGACCCTGTCAGCGCGCCTTCGTGGCCTGTCGCCGAACCACGCTCTGGTGCTGGTGAACGGCAAGCGCCGCCACACCACGGCCAATCTCGCTGTTCTCGGTGGTGCCTTCCAGGGCGGCGCCTCAGCCGACCTGAACTTCATTCCAATGGGTTCGATTGATCATATCGAAGTGCTGCTGGAAGGCGCGGCCGCCCAGTACGGCACCGACGCCATCGCCGGCGTTATCAACATCATCCAAAAGAAGAACACCTCGGGTGGCGAACTGGCCATTTCTGGCGGACAATACATTGATGAAGGCGGCCTGACTGCAGACATCACTGGTAATATCGGCATTGAGCCGGTTGAAAACGCCTACCTGAATGTGACCTTTGAGTCGAAGTATCACGACTTCAGCTTCCGCGGCGACGTGGACCCCCGAGTGCTCAGCACGCCGTATAACGGAGCTTCCAGCAACCGTTTGGGCAATTACCCGGGGATCGCCAACGCCTCTGACTATCCCTATCTCAACCGCATTTCGGGCGACGCTGAATACCGGCTGAATACGGTGGCTTTCAACTCCGGCTATCATGTCTCCGACAGCCTGGAACTCTATACCTTCGGCACCTATGGCCATAAGATGGGCCAAGCCTACGAAAACTACCGGGTCCCTTCCCGTATTGTTGGTAAGAACGGCGTGCGGCCTCGCCCGCTTGGCTTCAGCCCCAAGGAATCCATCACTGAAGACGATTACGCCATCACTGGCGGCGCCAGCGGTGTCGTGAACGGCTGGAACTATGATGTCTCCACGACCTACGGCAAGGACACCGAGGCGGTGAACGTCCTCGACTCCTTCAATGCCTCACTTTACGTCGACACTTCGACCGCGACCACCAACGGATTCTCGCCAACAGACTTCCATGCCGGTGACTTCATCGCCAGCCAATGGACAACGACAGCCGACCTGTCCAAGGACTATGACGTTGGCATGGCCGGGCCTTTGACGGTCGCCTTCGGTGCTGAATATCGTAAGGACAGCTACGAAATTAAGGCTGGCGACGCGGGCTCGACCTATAAGGAAGGCTCGCAGTCCTATCCCGGCTTCCTGGCAACCGATGCTGGTAAGCACGATCGTAATAACCATGCCATCTATGTGGACCTCGCTGGCAAGCCGGTTGAGAATCTTCAGGTGGATGCGGCCCTGCGTTACGAAAAGTTCAGCGACTTTGGCGACACCACCGTGGCCAAGCTGACCGGCCGCTATGACTTCAACGATATGCTGGCCATTAGGTCGACGGCCTCGACCGGCTTCCGGGCTCCAACCCTGGCGGAAGAATTCTACTCTGCCACTAACGTGTCGCCGACCTCAGCCTTTGTTCAGCTTCCGCCGAACTCCGCCGCCGCCAAG
>CAITHQ010000190.1 GCA_903892305.1 uncultured Alphaproteobacteria bacterium | reverse complement strand
GCCATCTTCTGTGAAGATGCCGGCGTCGATCTGGTTCAGGGGGGGCTCGTTGCAGCGGCGAACATGGCCAAGTCAAACTGGCTGCTTATCCTGCCTGCGACCTTTCGGGCCGACAGCGACCGCTTAAAGGCCCTATTGGACCTCTCGCGGGGCCCCTTGATGCCCAGTCGCTATGCCGGAGTGAAGCCCAAAGGCTGGTTGGCACGGCCTGCCTTAGGGCTGATTATTTCCAAGGCTGAGCTCCTCACATCCGATGAGACGTGGGACCTCAGCCTTGTCATGAAGCGATTTTCAAAGTCGGTCCGAAGGACCCTCTAGGTGAGTGGCAGCCCACTGCGATCTCAACTGCCTAGACGCCAGCCTACCGCCTTGGTGAAGTCCTCATAGAATTTGACCTCATAGGCCTGTTCCGGATCCCGGCGGACCCATTCATCAAGCATATGAGCATCGTCACCCACCAGAATGCGCCAGCGATTAGCCTTGACGCCGTCCAGAATGACCTTGGCTGCTTCCGCCGCGGTCATAGGGGCGTCTTCCAAGAAACTGCGCGCCCGCTCAGCGACCATTGCGGCAATGGCGGCGTCGGGGACCTGGCTCATATCGGCACCGGCGGCTATGGCTGCAGCGCGGGCGGCAGCGATCTCCTCCGGCGTCATGTCGTCAGCCTCAGTTCCAGCCTGAACCTTACGAGAATTTGCGACAATGGACGTGCCAATATGCCCGGGCATGACTACCGAGCACTTGATGTGGGGTGCCGTATTGCGCAGGTCCGTGATGAGGGCCTCGGTAAAGCCCTTCACCGCGAATTTTGCAGCGGCGTAGGAGGTGTGGGGCGTTGTCGGCCCAATGGTCCCCCAGAATCCGTTGACGCTAGAGGTATTGATGATGTGGCCTTCATCAGCCTCCATCAGCAGGGGCAGAAAGGTTCTGACCCCCAGATAGACGCCGCCCCAGCAGACATTGAAGGTTTTCTCCCAGGCCTCGCGGCTATCGCGGACCATAGAGCCACCGCCTGCAATGCCGGCATTGTTGAACAGAAGATGGATTTTCTCGAGCTGGTGCTGCGCCTTAATTTCCTCCCGGAAACGGATCAGCTGATCTTCATCGGAAACATCGGCAATGTGGGCAGTGATCTTGGTGCCTTGTGGCCGACCATCTGCGTCGCAAAGAGCTATAGTCTGGGCCATGTTTTTGGCTGAGACGTCGCACATGGCCACATTGCAGCCCTCTGCCACCAATTGTCGGGCTAACTCTCGGCCCATGCCTGTCCCGCCGCCCGTGATCACAGCGGTCTTGCCAGCGAAATCCTTCATGGAGTTTCCTTCCTCATATTAGTTGGCTTGCTTGTTTTCCCAAGACTAAGCGCTTTTCCTCAGGGTGCGCAAAGCCTGATGACGAAAGCGGCCTTGACGGGGGCAGGGCACACGTTGGAGTCTAGCTCTGGGGGACCGCGTGATTTTTTCGAAAGCCTTTCTGATACAGACCGCTGGTTCCGCTGTCGCTGTGCTGATCCTGACCGGGATCGCCGCATGGGCGAGACTTGCCAAGCCTATGCCCATCTTGGACGAGGCCGCAGCCCGCCAGTATTTCACCCAAGACTTCCCGGCGTCGAAGATTGATCAGATATGGATCAGTGACGATGGCCGAGGTGCGGTGGCACGATCTGGAGACCTTGCCCTGGTCCTATTTGTGGCCGGAGATGGATATATCGCCCGCCACCTGACCTGGGATCAGGCCATGGCCGCTAGGCCTGTTAATGGCCAGGTTGTCATCTCCTTCCATGATATCGCCGCCCCCCGTGGGCAACTGGCCTTCGCCACCTGGCCCCTGACCCCCGGGATATAAATGCTGCACGCCCCCTTTGACCCCGTGACCTTGGCCGTTCCGTTCTTTGTCCTCGCCATCATTCTTGAGATCGCCCTGGCTCGGCTGGGGTGGGTCAAAACCCATTACGAAACCCGCGACACCCTGACGTCCCTGGCCATGGGGCTAGGACGGGGCATTCCTGGGGTCCTGCTCGGTGGTATGATCTTCGCCGCAACAGTCTTTGTCTATCAGCACCGTATCTTCACCGTGCCCTTCGAGGCGATCTGGGGCTGGGTGGCCATTTTCTTCCTTGAAGACCTGACCTATTACTGGTTCCACCGTTTGAGCCATGAGCGACGGTTCTGGTGGGCCGCCCACGTCAATCATCACACCAGCCAGCATTACAACCTGTCGACCGCCCTGCGTCAGACCTGGACGGGCGGGATTGCTGGAACATGGAGTCTTTGGCTGCCCTTGGCTTGGCTCGGATTTTCACCAGCCCAAATTGCCATCCAGCAGGGTATCAGCTTGGTCTATCAGTTCTGGATTCACACTGAAGCCATTGGCCGTATGCCCACCTGGTTCGAGGCTGTGATGAATACCCCCAGCCACCACCGAGTCCACCACGCCCGTAATCCGCGCTATCTCGATAGCAATTATGCTGGGATCTTGATCATCTGGGACAAACTCTTCGGCACATTCCAGGCGGAACTGGACGAAGAGCCCTGTCGCTATGGCATTGTCAAAAATCTCGGGGACTTCAAACTTTTGCGGGTGGCTTTTCATGAATGGCTCGGCATTTTCGCCGACCTCGCGCGGTCAAAATCCATTCACGAGGTTTTAGGATACGTCCTTGGCCCTCCGGGGTGGAGCCCTGACGGCAGCCGCGACACAAGCGCTTCGCTTAAGACAAAGTGGCGGGAGCTTCATAGGCCGACTGAATAATTGTTTCAGATCACGGCGCTGTCACGCTTCTGGTGCAAAACTCCATCGTCTCTTACCTAAGGTTTTCCATGTCCGAACGTCCCCGCGCAAACCCCGCCCTCAGGTTGGCGCTCATTCGTCAGATCCACGTCTATGTGAGTGCCCTGATCGCGCCGAGCCTGTTGATGTTCGCCATGTCAGGCGGCCTGCAGATCTACCGGCTGCACGAAAGTCATCCTGGCTATCAACCCTTGCCCATCGTCGAAAAGCTGGGTCGCCTGCACAAGGACTCTGTCTTCGCCATGCGACCCAAGCGGGCCGAACCGGAGGACGCCAAACCTGCAAAAGTCGGCTCTGAAGCTCCCAAGGCTCCAGCAAAGAAGCGTGAAAAGCCCCTGGGTGTGAAGCTGATGCAGGCTTATTTCGCCATGGTCTCTGTTGGTCTTGTGGCTTCCACCGTACTCGGCGTCTGGATGGGCCTGATGCATAACCGACGGAAGCGGGTCGTTCTTGCCGTGCTCGCCGCTGGCGTGGCTATTCCGGTACTGCTGATCTTTATATCCTGAAGCCCGAATTGATGTGTCACTCCGGCCGAGGCCAGAGTGACCATCAGTGTCTTATTCCCCGAGCCTAATCAGCATCTTGCCGCTGTTCTTGCCAGAGAACAGGCCGATCAATCCTTCAGGGCCACGCTCGAATCCGTCCAAGATCGTTTCCTGGTACTTGACTTGGCCCGCCTTGAGCCAGGCCGTCATATCAGACTGAAATTGAGCGTTCAGGTGTCCAAAGTCGCTGGCCACGAAGCCTTCCATACGTACACGGCCGTAGATGATGTTCGACAAGTTACGAACACCTTCGCCGCCGCCATTATAGGTGGAGATCATGCCGCAGACTGGAATACGGCCACGGACATTCATGCGGGGCAGGGCAGCGTCCAGATGCGCACCGCCGACGTTTTCGAAATAGACGTCAATGCCCTTGGGCATGAGGCCTTTCAAAGTCCTGGCCAGGGGTTCGGCCTGATAATCGATGGCGCCGTCCAGGCCAACTTCGTCCAGCAGCCATGCCTTCTTGTCGGCAGAGCCCGTGGCACCGACCACATAGCAATTCTTGATCTTGGCGATCTGGGCGACAACTGAGCCAACGGCACCCGCAGCAGTCGAAACAAACACCTGCTCGCCGTCTTTTAACGCGCCCACCTCCAACAGGCCGCCATAGGCCGTAATGCCTGTGCCGCCCAGGGCATGCATGTAGACAGTGAGGGGAAGATCGGGATCGACGTTGATGACCTGGACCCCGCGGCCATCGCTATTGAAAACTTCCTGTTGTCCCGCGCTATGGCGGACCATATCGCCGACGGCGAATTTCGGATTGTCAGACTGGGTCACCCGGCCAAGACCGCCGCCTAGAAGGGGGGTGTTGAGAGGCTGGTTTGCGTCCAGCTGTGGCCGCATATAGGGGTCGACCGACATAAGCAGATTACGCACCTGGATCTCTCCAGCCCCGACGTCGGGCGTCGTGGTTTCCACAATGGCGAAGTCGTCGAGGGACGGAACGCCGGAGGGGCGCTTGATCAGGTGAATCTGGCGATTGACGGTCATGGGGTTTCCTCAGTCAGAGTGTTTTTGTCGTTAGATCATGAAGCGACCGGCGGTGGCGACCGCTGAATTTAGCTTATGGACGACTCATCCCTAAGCAGGGGAAGCGTGAGCCCTGAAACAGGACCTGCTCCCAGAATCTCGCGTCGGAACCGGAAGAGCTCGGCTGGGCGCCCACCAGTGTCCTGATCCAGCCGCCCCAGGCCCTCGACAAGCTCTGCCCGTTCCAAGGCACGCCGGAAATTCTGTTTATGTAGGCGGATACCGGCGACGGCCTCAACGGCCTTTTGCAGGGCCGAAAGTGTAAAGGCCTCAGGCATAACCTCGAAAATCACCGGGCGGTATTTCAGCTTCCCCCGCAGGCGCGAAAGGGCGGTCGCGAGAATGCGGCGGTGGTCGGAGATCATCGGCTCGCCCAGAGCAGGGCCGAGGGCAGAGAGCGCGGCCCCCGGAGCTTCCCCACGATCCCGGGCTGCCTCTGGGGCCAGACCGGCTTCGTAGAGCAGTTCATAACGTTCGAGGACCCGCTCCTCATTCCAGGGTGCGCCATCCAAGGCAAATAGCAGCCGAGCTCGAAGTAAGCCTTCGCCCCTGGCCCAAATGCGCAGAGCAGGCTCAATGGCAGCGAGGGCAGGAGGCCGGCCTTCGCGCCAATCCTCCCAAGGAAAGAACCTTAGCCAGTCGGCCCAGGCGCTCTCAGGCGCGTGGGTTTCGACAGCATGGGGTGTCAGGCCGAGATATCCGACGGAGATGACCCTGGCTGCCCGATCGCCAGCCTCCAGCACGGCCAAGGGCGCATCTCGGCCCTTATCCCCAAAGGTGTAGAGCTGTTCCACATACCCCAGGTCAAACCGCGTCTGGGCGGTCACGAAGGCACGGAGCGCCAACTCAAACGTGCGATCTCCGTCGGGGTCAAACAGGCCAAAGGGCAAACCAGCTGGCTGTCCAGAATTGCGAACGGTCAGCACCAGGGACTGGCCATCGCGGACCGCGAGGACAACCGCAGACAGCCCGATGACAACCTGGCTCACCATCAGTGGCGTGCAGCAAAGTCGAAGGGTAGGCCTGCGCCGATAAAGCTATAGTCCTCCATCGCGTCGATGGCATCGACCATACGCCCGCCGCGGCCCATGAGGTCATCGGCGAGGATGACCATCCCTCGGTTAGGGGCAGCGTAGGGTGCGGCTCGCCGCATGGCTAAGGCTATTGTAAGCTCAACGGCCCTGGGACTTTTATCGCACGCAATGACAAAAGCCGCTGCCGTCGAACGGCTGATGCCAGCCCAACAATGTACCAGCATGGGCGCAGTTTCATCCCAAGACCGACCAAAGGACAGCAGCTTAAGAATGAGCTCTTCGGTCGGGGGAACCCGCCCCTCGGTGGGGGCCGAGACGTCATTGACTTCAAGGCGTAGATGCCGATCCCGTGTAATGCCAAGGGGTGTGGTGATCATGCTCGAGGGATCGAGCAGAGACACCAAGTGTGAGGGGCGGCGCGCGGCGATCACATTGGCCAATTCGGCGAGTCCGCAGTTGATAAGGGTCATGGTCACTTCGTCTCGAATGCTGGGCGCGCTTTGGCAAAACCGGCGACCACAGTGAGGGTGTGGTATCTATCGACATAGCTCGCTTGAGCTTGACGGGCTGTGAGCGGCTCGATCTGCAGGTCATACCCGACCGGCGGGGCGTCGAATAGATGTGCGGCTTCATCATGGCCAAATCCTGCCAGTTGGGTGGCCTCGAAAAAGGCGCTGGCGCGATCTGCGCGCTTGATCAGTTTCTTGATGGCGGGCGGTGTCTTGGCAGGTAGGCCAAAGCGGATATGGATCGCGTTTTCCAGGCGCTCTTCGAAGACCTTGTAGTCATACCCAAGGGCCGCCTTGAACGGACTGATCATATCACCGATCACATATTCTGAAGCATCGTGAAGCAGGGCTGCCAGCCGCCAACGGGGCTCTAGGTCCGGTTGGATGTGGTGGCAGATTTCTTCCACCACCACGGAGTGCTGGGCCACGGAAAAGGCATGTTCCCCAACGGTCTGACCATTCCATCGCGCAACCCGCGCCAGACCATGGGCGATGTCTTCGATCTCGATGTCCAAGGGGGAGGGATCGAGCAAGTCCAGGCGCCGCCCTGACAACATGCGCTGCCAGGCCCGAGGCAGGTCTTTTGCCCTTCGCAACCCTTTCACCACCTTGCCGCTCCCCTTCTCGTGATCTCCTGACCTGAACCAGGACTTGAGAAAGATCAATGCGTGGGCGCATGGTTCAGGCTGAAGTTAAGTCATGAGGAACAATGTCATGAGTTGGGCTCGAATTATCGCTCCCCTTTCAGGTGGTGTGGACGACAAGGTCGCCATTGCCGCCGGTGCAGCCTTGGCCGAACCTTTCGGGGCCGAATTGGCGGGCGTCTATGCCCCCGCCGATGTAGCCGACCTTATGCCATGGATGGGGGAGGGCTTTTTAGGCGGTGTTCAGAGTACGGCACTTGAGTCCCTAAAAGAGGCCGCCGCCGTTGGCGAAAGGCATGCGCGGGCTTCGATGGACGCCTGCACCTATGCAAAAAAGCAGTTCATCGCCCTGCAAACACCCGTTTGGGCTGGACTATCAGCCGAAAGCCGACTGTCCGACGTCGTGGTGTTCTCCAATGATCCGCCGCGAGGGCGCGGGCCCCTGGCAGAGGTCTTTCAGCAAATGGTCGCTGATGAACAGAGGCCTGTCCTAATCGCCCGCGATGGCTTCAAGGTCGGCGGAGTCGTTGCCGTGGCCTGGGACGGCGGCAAGGAGGCAAGCCGGGCGGCGCGTCTGGCCATGCCGCTTCTGGAAAAGGCGTCCAAGGTCGTAATCTTAGCGGCACCCAAGGCCAGTTCGCGCAGCTTTGATGCCCTCAAGCTAAAAGCCTATTACGCAGCGCGGGGTATTTCTGCCGATATTGATATCCTGCCAGACAGCGGCGATGCAGGCCCTGTCCTGCTGTATGCGGCCCGTAAGGCGAATGCAGAGGTTCTTGTGGCCGGTGCCTTTGGTCACCCCCGACTGCAGGAATTTATCTTTGGCGGCACCACCCGCAGTCTTCTGGCCGCCGACCAGCCGACCCTGTTTTTATCACATTGATTTAGAAAGAGACTTCATGTCCTTGTCGCGCATTGTCCTGCGGTTGGCCCGTAATCCCGGCACCGAATTTGCCGGCGGCGATGATCACCGTGGCTATACCTTGATCGCCCCCCTGACCGCCGATGGCCACCTGGACGCAGCCGCCTATGCAAAGCACAAGGCCGACTGCACTGTGCGCCGTTTCACGCCGGAAGAGGACCCAACCCTGGGGCGTCTCGCTCACTGGGGCAAGATTTGGTTTTTTGACTATGACCTCACGCAGTCGGTGGATGATGAACCCATTCATCGCCTGGGAGAGCACAGGTTTGATATCGGGGAATATGTCACAGTGACCGACGAAGATGGTCGGCCACTCACCTATAAGGTCGTTGAGGTCCAGCCTCTCAGCTGACCCTAAATTCCGCCGTTCCGACGGACGAGCCGTTTGACGTCGCCATACACATCCCCGTGAAATCCGCCCTCTTTGAGGGATTTCACTATGGCGACGGTCAAGGGCCCCGCCTTGGGGCCAGCAGCTTCGTAGCCCACATACTTGTACCCGCCGCCAAGATTGTCGCCGGCATAGACAAACATGGCTTGGAGGCCGCGCTGGGACCGCGAGAAGCCCTCTCCCCGCAACCGTACGTCGGAAACAGCCTTCACAACGGCCTTGTTGCTGTCGGTATCGATATGGATAGGCCCGACGCGAATAGCCGCACCTTCGCCCTGTGCGTCAATGTGAACACCGGGCAAGGAAACGTGCGCGGAGTCGGTGTTATCATCGGCATCCACATGCAAGCCGGGCATATCCACCTTAGCGGAGGTCTCGCCTGCGCCACCGCCAAGGCCTCGCTCTTTGAGCTTGGCGTCCACCTTGCTTGCGACGTCCGAGGTCTCAGTGGCGTCCTGCGCCGTGTCAGAGGTCGACCAGGCCTTCGCTGTATCCGTTTTAGCTGCGGCGACGGCCTGCGCCGCCGTGTCGTCTTGTCTGCTTAAAGTAGGGCTAATGGCACTGGTGACGGCGGTTTCGGCCCTGAGATCGGCTTCCAGTTGGGCCAGGAGGGTTTCGGCACCCTTACCGCTGACGGGCAGGAGTTTCAGGGAGACCTGGGCTCCATCGGCGATCCCATATTCACAGGATTTTCCATCAGCGGCCGCGCTAATGCGCTTCAAGGATCCAGAGCTTTCGGGGCAATCGAGCCGACCCGTCATTGCCGCAGATGGCGCATTTCTGTGGGAGCAGGCGCTTGCGCTAAGGGCCATGACTGAAACTGCGCAGAGCGTTAGGGTTTTCATAGACGATCATCTCCTGTCCGTTCGATTTGAACGGTGAGGGCGAAGTCTGAAAAGGTCGAGTGAATTCGCGGTAAGCCTCGCCCCAGCTGGGCTGGGGCGAGGTCTTTGCCGACTTATTGGCCGGGGCGCGCAGCGCCTTCACGGCGGGCCAAGAAGGCCAGACGTTCGAACAAGTGGACGTCTTGTTCGTTCTTCAAGAGGGCCCCGTGAAGAGGCGGGATCAGCTTGGTGGGATCGCGTTCCTTCAGGGTGTTCTCGTCGATATCTTCGACCATGAGCAGCTTGAGCCAGTCGAGGAGTTCGGAGGTGGAAGGCTTCTTCTTCAGGCCAGGGACCTTGCGCATGTCATAGAAGATCCGCAGGGCTTCATTGACGAGCTTTTGCTTGATGCCGGGGAAGTGGACCTCGACGATCTCGTTCATCGTCTCGGCTTCCGGGAACTTGATATAGTGGAAGAAACAGCGGCGCAGGAAGGCGTCTGGCAGTTCCTTTTCATTGTTCGAGGTGATGATCACCACCGGACGGATTTCGGCCCGAATGGTCTCATTGGTCTCGTAGACGTAGAATTCCATCCGATCGAGTTCCTGCAACAGGTCGTTGGGGAATTCGATGTCGGCCTTGTCAATTTCGTCGATCAGCAGGACTGGGCGCTTGTCGGAGGTG
>CAITHQ010000189.1 GCA_903892305.1 uncultured Alphaproteobacteria bacterium | reverse complement strand
CTCGCGAGGACCGCCCGCCCAGGGAAGACCGGCCGCGGAGTGATCGCCCCGAAGGCGGTCGCAGGGATCGCTGGCGGGAACGCGAACCCCGTGAGGACCGCCCTGAGCGCGACCCCCTTGCCGTGATCGAACCCAAGGCTGCGCCTATGGTGGTGGCTGAGGAAAAGAGCTCACCGGTCCTGCGGGATGACGACGGCGGCGAGAGCCACGCGCCGGCCTTCCTCAAGGCCCCACGCACCCGCGCGCCCAAGGCCGAGCCCGCGCCTGCGCCGGCTGCTGAAGCTGGCGAAGACGCCGCAAAGCCCGCCCGCCGTCGCCGTGCACCACGCAGCTTTGAAGGTGGGGAAGAGGGCTAAAGCCCCCTTCCGCACTTGATGACCTAATGGATCGGGGCCGCCGAAGGTTCCGCCTTCAGACCGGCCGGAACTAGGGTTGAAATCACCACAGAAGCCGCGAAGGCGGCGATCAGGGTGACGACAATCGCAGCGCCGGTCGGTAGGTCCAGCATGGACGAGATCACAAGTCCGAGCAGATAGCCTGCTAGGCCAACGCTGTAGCCCACCCAAAGCCGCAGCTTTGGGGTGAACCGGCGCGCTGCAAGGGCTGGGATAATCAGGCTGGCGAAGACCAGATAAACCCCAACCAGCTGAACCGATTGGGTCACCACCAGCGCAAACAGCACATAGAAGCCGACCTGGCCCATGCGCGCCCTGAACCGGAACCAGATCAGTAGGGCGACCGCATAGAACAGGGCGATGGGCCAAAGACTGGCCGCCGTCACCCAGAGAATTTGCCCAACCAGCAGGTCTTTCAAATGTTCCCCGCCGTGGGGATTATTAGCTAGCAGGAGCAGTTCCACTGAGGCCGCAGCGACAAACAGAACGCCAATCAGCGCCTCCTGGACTTCCGGCCATTTCTTTTCCGTCCAGGTCAGTAAAAGTGCCCCGATCAGGGCGGCACTACAGGCGGCTACCTGCACGACCCATCCCTGGGGGTCTGTACCCAAGGCCCCTGCTAGGGTGACCCCCAAGCCCGCCACCTGCGCGATGGCAAGGTCAATGAAGACAATCCCACGCCCAAGCACCTGCTGCCCCATGGGAACATGGGTCGAAAGGACCAGCAGCCCCGCCAGGAAGGCCGGGAAGAGGACGCTCAGTTCAATGGTGCCCATAGACATTACTTCAGCGCCTTCAACATGCGGGACAGGGTATCGTCATAGAGGGAATAGAGGTCCTTGGCCTGGTCAGTGCCACCAATGGTGTAGGGCAGCATGACGGCGGGAACTCCAGCCCGTCCGCCGACAAAGGTCGAGGGCCGATCGTCTTCATAGGCGGCGCGAATGATCATTTTCACGGGGGTCTTCTTCAGAACCTCAAGCACCTGGGCCAGATAACCGCTGGACGCCGGTACCCCGGGCTTTGGCTCCAGGGCAATGACCCGGCGAAGGCCGAGCCAGGTTTCAAGATAGATCCAGCTGCGATGTTGAACGGCGATCGGAACCCCTCGCAGCGGCGCAGCCTCAGCTTGCCAACGCTTAAGCGCGCCCTGCCAATTGCCGAGGAAGGTCTGATAACGGCCATGATAGAGTCCGGCATTGGCGGGATCGAGCTCTGCAAAGCGGTCAGCCATGGCCTTACCCACCGGGATCATGTTGCGGGGATCTGCCTGAATATGGGGATTGCCACCTGCGTGGATGTCACCTTGCGAGCGATCCAAAGATGCCGGGGTCTCAAGCAGGTGGACATAGTCGGTGGGTTGAAACACCCCACGAGCACCCGGCATGATCTTCTTGTTGGCGGACTGACTGACAATCATCGGCAGCCAACCAATTTCCAGCTCGGCACCGGTGCAGACCGTCACATCGGCGGTCCGCGCCTTTGAGATCAGGCTAGGTCGCGCTTGGATCAGGTGTGGGTCCTGAACCCCAGTGGTCGCCACATAGACGCTGACCTTGTCGCCGCCGATTTCGTGGGCCAGGGCCCCCCACTCCGGCTCGCAGGCAAAGACCTGCAATGCGGCGGCGGGTCCCGCCAATCCGACCGTCAACGCCGCGATCATGGCGCTGAGCATGGGCTTGATCATCTTCATGTCCTTAGTACCTGTGCGCCCCGTGGGGGCCATAGACGACGGTATATTGGAAGCGCAATTCGTCATTGGCCTTCAAATCGGTTTCATCGTGCGTGAATTGCATGCGGAGCCGTGCGAATTCGCTCGTATCGTATTCCAGCAAGCCGGTGATCGCCTTGGGATCTCGACCTAGATCATCAAGAGCCGATTTCAGCAGCACCTTGGCCGGGCGATCGCCGTTCAAGGACCCATAGCGCAGTCCAAGGCTCCAGCGATTGGTGAATTGGTAGACACCCTGGGCATACCACCCGGAGCGATTTAGCTTCGCCAGAAGGGCGTTGAAATCGCCGGTCTGACGGTCATAGAAATACTCGCCGCTGAGGGTCAGATTGCGCTGAGCGGGATTGCCGCCCGGTGCCCACTTATAGACCAGAGATGCGATCCCAATGCCGTTCTCACCACTAAAGCTATCTGCGCCAGTCACGCGATCGCGTGCAGCAGTGTGGAGATAAGAGACGGCCCCCAGCCAGCTGGAGTCATCATTGATATCTGAGCCGGTGTGGAGAAACAGGGATTGGGCCTGGGCCCGATTTTTGTCAGAACCTCCGCCTGGGAATCGATCCCCGCGGAAGATCTCGGCACCTGCCTCAAGGAAGAAGGGTGTCGGCGCGAGCCAGCGGACCTGGACACCGTCGTCGCCATATTGAGACCCCAGCAAGGCGCGATAGGGCAAGGGCATGTCGATAAAGGACCAGTTGTGCCCATGCCGCTCATTGAGATAGCCGATGGCTGAATAAAACCGCCCGGCCTTTACGGTTAAACCCGCAGGCAAGGCGGTGGTTTGCACAAAGCCTTCCTCAACCGAGGCCCCGCCATCCCCATCAAAGCTGACCGTCAGGGCGGCACTTAAATAGGGATCAACATTGGCTCCGAAGGTGACTTCAGACTCGCCAAGGGAAAGTCCGCGACGCTCCGGCCCGGCATTGTCGCTCAAGGGAAAGCCCGGGATACTTGCAAAGGCAGCATCGCGGGTCCGAGCGACATAATTGCCATTGAGGACAACAGACACGCCGGGATTCATCGCATTCTGAGACGGCGTCACCGCAGCAGGCGACGGCTCTGCCTCTGAGTCTGCGATCACCACTTCACTGCTAGCCTCAGGGGCTAGTTGCGGGGCGGGCGTCGCCGCTGCATGGGCTGCAGCCAATTCAGCTTCAGCGGCCTTAAGGCGCGTCTCGAGCTCTGAAATCTTGGTTTCGTAATCTCCGCGCAGGGCGTTGATCTGTTGCTGCAGGGTTGCAAGGTCAGTCACCGTCGGTTTCGCCGGAGCCGCATTGGCTTGACTTGTCGCGCTGATACCCGCTGCGAAAACAGCAATCGCTAGTCGTGAAGCAGAGCGCGGCATGATCATTCCTGAAGGTAGTTGTCGAGCCGCTCGGAAGATCATTCCGAGATCGGTCAAAAAGTGTTATGAGATAACATAACGATTGGTCAAGGTCAGTTTACCAAACACCGTTGCGGTGGATGCAAAGGAAGGCTAGCCCTTAGGGATGGGAGCGGAATGCCATCATCACGATATCGCCCAAAGCGGGTTGATCGGTGCATCATTGGACTTGGCCCTAGGCCAGGCTGAGACCCGCTGCCAGTCAACACGGGAGCGGCTCACCCCTCCTCGCCGGCGGGTGCTCGAGCTCTTGCTCCAGGCGGAAGGTCCGTTGAAGGCCTATGATCTGATCGCCGCCTTCGGACTACGGGGCGAACCTGCCAAGCCGCCGACTGTCTATCGTGCCCTCGAGTTTCTAGAGCGCATGGGCTTTGTGCACCGCATTGAGAGCTTGAACGCTTACGTTTCCTGCCGCCGGGACGCTGAAAGCCACAAGGCGGCGTTCTTAATCTGCGATTGCTGCGGCGCAGCCCAGGAATTCGATCCTGATCTCCTCAATCGGCTTTCGCCCGTCGACATAGCTGGATACGCCTTGCGGTCGGTGACCCTCGAGGCTCATGGCTTGTGTCCCACATGCCAGGGTGAGACTGCGCCTATCTAGTCAGGAGGCCTACTGGTCGAGGGATAGGTTTCGGGTGTTGGATGGCGGCCTTACCAACCTCGACTCTGAAAACAAATTGCAGGAGACTCCGGCCCTTCGGCACCGCCGAGGTTTTCCCAGATGAGGTCCTAAATATCGCCCCATGATCGAGGTCACCGCAGATATCGCACTGGCCGACGATGAAGTCAGCGAGCGGTTCATACGCGCCGCAGGGCCGGGCGGCCAAAACGTCAACAAGGTCTCGACGGCTGTTGAACTTAGGTTCGATGTCCGGCGCTCTCCATCCCTGCCAAATGACGTCGCCGTGCGCTTGATGAAGCTAGCGGGTCGTCGCCTGACCCTTGATGGCGTCCTTGTGCTTGTGGCGATGACACATAGGACCCAAGAAAGGAATCGCGCCGATGCCCTAGATCGCCTGCTCGCGCTGATCCGCAAGGCGGCTGAACCGCCGCCACCACCACGCAAGCGGACCCGTCCAACCTTGGCGTCTAAGACCCGCAGACTGGAGGGCAAGGTCAAGCGGGGCGGTGTGAAAGCCCTCCGCGGCAAGGTCCGTAATGAGGATTAGACGTCGCGGGGACTTGGCGGATGGGGCTGTCGGTGCCTATTCTGTCCTCATGGATAAGTTTACACGTCTCCTGACCGTCGCTGCCCTCTTGGCACTCTCCGCCTGCGCCGGGGGTCCCAGTCTGGGTCCACAACCTGTGAACGTGAATCTGGCAGACGGACCGCCCTCGGCCGAGGTGTTTCGGGCCCAGGATTTTGCTTGGTCAACCGCGATCGGAAAGGGCGGCATTGAAGGCCATGTTGGCTTCTCCTTCGACGGCGTCAGATATACCTGCAAGGGCGCAGGCGTGATTTTAACCCCAGAGACACTCTGGTCTCGCAAGCGGATTTCGGTCCTTTACAATTCTCCGATCGCTTCCGCCCTGCCTGTCGAAGAGGTTCGTGCCCGTACGCCGAACGCCCCGAGTGGCGACTATTCCGCATTTATCCGCCGCTCCACCTGCGATAGCGCGGACCGGTTCACCTTCTCAACCCTGCCCAACGGCGCTTGGTTTGCAATCCTGGTGGCCAAGCCGATTGGCGGAAAGGGTCCCGATATGGCGATCATGAAGCGGGTCGAAATCCGCGGTGGTCGTATCGTTCTGGTCGAGCTTTAGGCCCCAAACAAGTCGTCTATTCGAAGGCTCGAGACCAGCCATGGCCGACGGATCGAACCTGAGGAGCCAGAGGCTGACGCTTTTGGCCAGACAAGCGCGATGAGGGGCTCCATTTGAAGCCCCTCTCCGATGGGGGTCTAGTGGACCAGGGCCTTGCCGATTTCTAGGCCGTCAGCCCCAACTGTGACGTCAATGACTGAACCATCCATCAAATCCCCCGCCAGCAACTTTCGGGCTATGGGGTCAACGAGATCCTTCTGGATCACCCGCTTGAGCGGTCGGGCACCATAGACCGGATCATAGCCCCGCTCCGCCAGCCAGTGGCGGGCAGCTGGGTCCAGGGTGATGGAGATGCGCCGATCCGCCAGCATCTTTTCCACGCGCTGCAATTGGATGCCGACGATATTGGCCATTTCGGCCCGACCCAAGCGCTTGAAGAGGATGATCTCATCCACCCGATTCAGGAACTCGGGCCGGAAGTGACGACGCACGACATCCATCACCTCGCCGCGGACCTCTTCAACCTCATCCCCATCGGCCTGAGCCGCCAGGAATTCAGAGCCCAGGTTAGAGGTCATGATCAATAGGGTGTTGCGGAAGTCCACAGTACGGCCTTGGCCATCCGTCAGACGACCATCATCGAGGACCTGGAGCAGGACATTGAACACATCAGGGTGGGCCTTTTCCACCTCGTCGAACAGCACCACCTGATAGGGCCTGCGCCGGACAGCTTCGGTAAGGGCACCGCCCTCATCATAGCCAACATAGCCGGGAGGCGCGCCGATCATGCGACTGACCGAGTGCTTTTCCATGTACTCGCTCATGTCCAGCCGGGTGATGGCCGACTCGTCATCGAACATGAACCCAGCCAGGGCCTTGGTCAGCTCGGTCTTGCCGACACCAGTGGGGCCGAGGAACAGGAAGGAGCCTATGGGGCGGTTGGGGTCCTGCAACCCGGCTCTTGCACGACGCACGGCATCGGAGACGGCCACCAGAGCTTCCTCTTGGCCGACCACCCGACCGCGCAGAGCATCTTCCATAGCCAGCAGTTTTTCCCGCTCGCCCTCGAGCATCTTATCCACGGGAATCCCCGTCCAGCGCGACACGACGGCAGCGATCTGCTCGGCATCGACGACCTCGGGGCTGACCTGATCCTCTGCAGCCTTAGCCTCTGCGTCCGCCAGCTGGCGCTCAAGGGGCGGGATTTCGCCATAGGCGATCTCAGAGGCCCTCTGCAGGTCTCCTCGCCGCTGGGCGGCAACCAGTTCAGCCCGCAGCCGGTCGATGGCTTCGCGCACTTGGGCGGCAGACGAGACCTTGTCCTTCTCCGACTTCCACCGGGCGGTCATGTCCTCCGACTGGGCTTCCAGGTCGGCAAGTTCGTCCTCAAGCTTTTCCAGGCGCTGCTTTGAGGCAGCATCGCTTTCTCGGGTCAGGGCTTCGCGCTCAATCTTCAGCTGCACCACGCGCCGGTCAATTTCGTCCAATTCCTCAGGCTTGGAGTCCACGGCCATACGCACCCGGCTACCCGCCTCATCGATCAGGTCGATGGCCTTATCGGGCAAGAAGCGATCGGCGATATAGCGGTTGGACAGGGTGGCAGCGGCGACGATAGCGCTGTCGAGTATGCGCACCCCGTGGTGCACCTCATACTTCTCCTTCAAGCCGCGCAGGATCGAGACAGTATCCTCGACGGTGGGTTCGCTGACAAAAACCGGCTGGAAACGACGGGCCAGGGCCGCGTCCTTCTCCACGTGCTTGCGGTATTCTTCCAGGGTAGTAGCACCGACGCAGTGCAGTTCCCCCCGGGCCAAGGCGGGCTTTAGGAGGTTAGAGGCATCCATCGCCCCCTCGGTCTTGCCCGCACCTACCAGGGTATGCATTTCGTCGATGAACAGGATGATTGAGCCCTCGGCCTGCGTCACCTCGTTCAGTACGGCCTTCAGGCGTTCTTCGAACTCCCCGCGATATTTCGCGCCTGCGATCAGGGAGCCCATATCCAGGGCCTGAAGCTGCTTGTCTTTGAGGCTTTCGGGGACGTCGCCGTTGACGATGCGCAGGGCTAAGCCCTCCACAATAGCGGTCTTGCCGACGCCGGGTTCACCGATCAGCACGGGATTGTTCTTGGTACGGCGGCTTAAGACCTGAATAGTCCGACGAATTTCTTCATCTCGGCCAATGACAGGATCGAGCTTGCCGTCGCGGGCGGCCTGGGTCAGGTCGCGGGCATAGCGTTTAAGCGCGTCATAGCCCTCTTCGGCGTTAGCGGAGTCTGCGGTCTTGCCCTTGCGCACAGCATTGGCGGCAGCTTCGAGGCCCTCAGCTGTCGCACCGGCGTCCTTGAGGAGCTTGGCCACATCGCCGCCCTCCTTGGCTGTGGCGATGAGTAGGCGCTCAGTCGTCACAAAGGCATCGCCAGCAGCCTTTGCCCCGCTCTCGGCCTCTGCAAAAATCCGAGCAACTTCGCCGGACATATAGAGCTGGCCAGAGCCACCTTCGACCTTGGGCCGCTTGCCCAAAAGGGCATCAACTGCCGCGTCGGCTTCGGCGGGGCGACCACCAGCCGTCTTGATGAGGGCGCGGCTCAGGCCGTCCTTTTCCTCAAGCAGGACCTTCAACAGGTGTTCAGGGGCCAGCTGTTGGTGGCGACGGGCCAGGGCAAGGCTCTGGGCCGATTGGACCGCTTGTTTGGCGCGGTCGGAATAGAGATCAATATTCATGAGTCCCCTCGTAAGGCGGAAATACAAAGACTGCCTTGATAAAGCGCAATCCACGTCACCCCGATGTAGTGTGGCGTTTTCGCCACACAAGCCTCACAGAGCAGAACCTGTTCCTGAATTTGTCCCTAAGCTTATTGCCGAGCCATTTCGGCCTCACCGATGGCGTCGCCATCCAGCACCTGGTCATCGTCCATGGTGACAACTACTTGCGACAGTTTTCCCGTGAAACAGAAGGGTGCGTCATAGCCGGCCACCGGGCTGCCGCGATCTAAACCAATGTCGAGACCGGACCAGGAGATGAAGTTGGCAAAGCCCAAATGGGTGTGAACCTCTCCAACCTTCTTCCCATCCACCGCCAAGACAAAGCGGCGGCCATCACGGTCCTGATGCACGCCGACGGACAGACGGTGATGACCCGCCGGAACAGGGGCCTCCGATGTAACGGTCACCAGAGCGCCACCCACATTGATCGTATAGTTGAGCCGTCCGCCCTGGAGGTAGAAGCTGTAGCCACAGGTGGCGTCCCCATGGGAGAGCAGCACCCCCTCTGCACCCTCTGGGGGCACAAAGGCTTCGGCCTCGATCCGATAAGAACGGCTGCGAACATCGGGTGCCACGTCGGTGGGCAAATGGCCCATGCCCTTATGAAAGACAAAGCGCTTGCGGTCGCCATGATAGCGCAGGGCATTTTCGGCAAACCGGGGCCCGAAGCGGTCGTCCAGGGGCAAGACCTTGCAGCGCTCGGCCTCTGACCACCAAGCCGCCACCAGCTCGTCGAGCTTAGCCTTCTGGGATTCCGCCAAATTCTGCGTCTCCGCAAAGTCGGCGTCGAGGTGGTAGAGTTCCCAGACATCCTTGTCGAAGGGCTGGCCCGGTGGGTGGAAAGCAACGGCCTTCCAGCCCTCCTTCCAGAGGCCACGGTGGCCGAACATTTCAAAATACTGCGGCCGGGTTCTGTGCTGGGCGTCAGGGTCTTTGAAGGAGGCCGCAAAGCTTTGGCCTTCCAGGGGCATTTGCGGGACCCCTGCTATGGTCTGCGGGATCTCCAGGCCCAATATGTCGAGCACCGTCGGGGTGAAATCGGTGGCGTGGGCAAAGGCGTGGCGCAACTCACCTCGCGCCGAAATCCCATTACGCCAGGAGATCACCAAGGGGTCTCGGATCCCACCGCCATGGGTGTTCTGCTTATAACGCCGCAGGGGGGTGTTGGAGGCCATGGCCCAGCCCTGCGGGAAGTTCGAGTGGGTATCTGGCCCACCGATATCATCAATCCGGGCCAGCTTTTCGGCCATGGGCTCGGCCTTCATATTGTAAGGGCCCATGGCATTGACCATCCCCAAGGGACCGCCCTCCTGGCTGGCGCCATTGTCGGAGAGGACCAGGATCAGGGTGTCGTCGCGAACGCCCGCCGTGTCGAGGAAGTCGATCAGCCGGGCAATGTGCTGGTCAGCATGGTCGAGCATGCCAGCATAGGCACTCTGCAGCCGGGTGAAGAGCCTTTGCTCATCAGGAGAATACTCATCCCAGGCGCGGACCCCATCATTGCGGGGTGGCATGACCGTTTCGGGCGGGACGATGCCCATAGCCTTCTGCCGCGCTAACCG
>CAITHQ010000188.1 GCA_903892305.1 uncultured Alphaproteobacteria bacterium | reverse complement strand
CTGATCCAGGAACTGCGGGAATGGTTTGACGGCCCCATCGCCCTGTCGGGTGCCATTGCCAACGGCAAGTCCGTTCTGGGTGCCCAGGCCATGGGGGCTGACTTGGCCTATATTGGCTCTGCCTTTATCGCCACTCAGGAAGCCCGGGCCATGCAGGGCTATAAGGACATGATCGTCGAGAGCTCAGGCGACGACATCGTCTATTCGAACCTCTTCACCGGGGTACACGGCAATTATCTGCGTCCGTCCATCGAACGCGCCGGTCTGGATCCCGACAACCTGCCCCAGGCCGATCCGTCCAAGATGAATTTTGGCTCAGGCGGTAATCAGGAAGCCAAGGCTTGGAAGGACATCTGGGGCTGTGGCCAGGGCATTGGCGCCGTCAAGTCCATCCAGACGGCGGGTGAGTTGGTTGACCGTCTGGCGGCCGAATATGAAACCGCCAAGGCGGAACTGGCGGCCAAGACGGCACTGACGTCAGGCGCGGTTTTGACAGCGGCCTAGGTTCTGAAGAGGAGGGTTGGGCTTGCCCGACCCTCTTTCTTAATCCCGTGATTTCCGGAATTTTGCCGCCTCGGCGGCGAGGTTTGCGGTCATGGCGACCCCTTCGTCTTCCTCTGCCTGGAAGGGCAGGGTTCCTGCCACACCGCGCACAGCCAGCCATAGCTGGACGTTGAAGTGGCTGAACATCCTCAAGGGCCGGAGTTTGTCGTCGGTGACGTCCCAGCCTTCGGCGTCGAAGGCGGCAATCTGGTCGCCGACGGGCTTGCGCTCTATGCGGTCCCAGCCCTCGGGGCGGGGGACATCGTCGGCCTGATCGGCGGTGATGCCAAAGATCGCCACAGAGCAGTCGTTGATTTCTGGAAACTCATAGGCCGCGTCGGCGTCTGCATAGCGGGGCTTCATCAGGGCTTTCTGCTCAAGGCTGGCTATGCCGGGCAGATCGATCAGGCGGCGGCTTTTCATTGGGCTTCTATCGGCTTTCCACAATCCCGCGTCCATTCATCTCATCACCGGCGGTGCTTGGCAGGCGGATGAAGAAGAAGAAGGAGATGAAGGTAATGGCACCCATGATCACGAAGGCAGGGGCGATGGTCTCGGCGGTTATGTGGGTCTGGTGATGGGCGAGCATTAGCATGTGCAGCAGGGTGGCGGCCATGCCCGCGCCGATGGACTGTACCAGCTGTTGGACCATGGAGGAGGTCGTCGAGGCCCGGCTCATCTGGTCCTGCTCGATCTCGGCGAAGGCCATGCCGTTCAGGCTGGTGAATTGCAGGGACCGGAAGAAACCGCCCACGGCCAGGACAGTCATGATCAGCATGTGAGGGGTTGTCGGCTTGAACAGACCGTAGGCCATGAAACTAAGGGCGACGATGGCGGCGTTGACGCTCAGCACGGTGCGGAACCCGAACCGCCGCAGGATCGGTGGGGCGGTGGTCTTCATAATCAGCGCACCGGCGGCGCTGATGAAGGTCATGAGACCGGCGGCAAAGGCATTCATGCCAAAGCCGATCTGTAAGAGCATGGCTAGGAGGAAGGGGGTGGCCCCCATAGCCACGCGCATAAAACCACCGCCGATGACCGAGGCCCGGAAGGTGGCCAGCCTGAAGATGCTGAGATCGATAATGGCGTGGGGATTGTTGCGCGCGTGGAGGCCATAGAGACCCAGCGATGCAGCTCCAAACAGGAAGAGCGCAAGGACGACCCCAGGCGGCATGCTGCCGCGACCGAGGTTTTCAAACCCGAATATCAGCCCTGCTAGACCTATTCCGGTGAGGAGAATGCCTGCAAGGTCGATCGGCGAAACCGCCTGTTCCTTGACGTTGGGCACATAGGCGCGGACCAGGGCAACCCCGGCAATCGCGACCGGCAGGTTGATGAAGAAGATCCAGCGCCAGTCCCAATAGGTGACGATAAAGCCGCCAAGGACGGGACCGATGACGGGGCCCAGCAGGGCCGGCATGGTCAGGACCGACATGGCGCCGACAAGCTCTGACTTGGGCGTGGTGCGCAGGAGGACTAGGCGACCTACGGGGACCATCATGGCGCTGGCCATGCCCTGGAACAATCGGGCCGCGACCAGTTGATTGAGGGTCTGTGCAAAGCCGCACGCCATGGATGCAGTGGCGAATAGGACCATGGAAATCATGAAGATACGCTTGGCACCGAACTTATCGGCGACCCAGCCGCTGATGGGCAGAAAGACGGCTGAGGCGAGCAGAAACATGGTGATAGCCAAGTTCATACTTAGAGGATCTTCGTGCAGAGATCGCGCCATGGTGGGAAGGGCGTTGGAAATGACCGTCGCAGTCAGGGTCTGCATGAGCATGGCCGAGCCGATAATGGCTGGAACGATCCAGCCTCGGACGACGGCGGCCTTGGGATCAAGAGGCGCAAGGTCGGCCTCAATCTCACTCACTGGGCGCTCCAGCGGCGGTTTGGCGCGTGTTTCAAGGCAATAGATCCGACAGAAATGAGATTGAGAAAAGGGATATGGGGTTAAGTGCGCTGACCTTAGACCTTTTCCATCAAGCTCGGGAAGTGTATAAAAAATACAATTCCACTTCTCAAGGCTAGCCGCCACGCATCAGAATTCTTCGCGCCTGAAAGGGTGGAATAATAGCTGTGATGTGCGCCGCCCAGCGCAGGCGGGCATCCCGCCGGGTGGGTCCAGCCAGGCTTTCTAGGTCATAGCGACCGGGCTCACTGCCCCGCAGTAGGCGTTTGACCAGGACCTCATCAGTTTCCATTTCTACCACGACGATCTGACCCAGCATGTCGGGGGTAGGCGGTGTGCGCTGATCCTCGAAATAGATCAGTGCACCATCATCGGCCAGACCGCGCATGGAGTGTCCGCTGACCTGAAGGGCAACGGCATTTTCGGTGCCACCCGGCGGAATTGGGGCTAAATCCCAGGCTTCCTGGCCATTTGCGAACAGAACTGAGCCATCTGGATTTGCGCCTACCATGCCCTTCACAGGGACCATCCCGCCTGGACCGCCGAACCGCATGGGGCCAGAGGCGTCGTAAAGCCATTCAGGGCGCACGCCGAAGGCCTCGGCATAGAGTTTGGCTTTGCGGTAGGAATAAGGGGCATTGCCGTTCTCGTTGGACGCATAGGTGTTGCGGTTCCAGCAGAACGCGTCCGCCGCGGCGGCAGCGGTGTCGTAGCCCTTCTCGGTGCGCGCATGGCGCAGGCGCTGGAAGCGATCGTCCATAGGGCATAGGACCAGACTCTTCGCTGTATGTAAACTACACTTTTCTCTTGAATGTTCACTATATGTTCTCTACAGTTTAGCTCATGAAACACGACATCCTCCCTCGACGGCCTCACGCCCAAGAATATGCGGTCTTACGTCAGATCGGGACGCACCCTGATCGTGTCCGGGCAGAATTGGGCCTAGATCGCGCCTCGGCGACCCGGCTGGAAAAGGTCTTTCGACGACGAAAGCCCGGGGGTGCACAGCAGCCGAAGTTCGCCCGCCATGACGCCCATGTGGCAGCCGTCGTGGCGCAGGGTGGATTCTGGAGTTTTTCGGAGCGGTCCCTTGGCAAGGGCCTTTCGAGCGTTTGCCTGCCCCTAACACCCCCTAGTTTGTGAGGAGACATTCGATGCCCCGCCCCTACAATCCCGCACGTCCAGATCGTCGTCACCTTGCCCTGGTGGCGCACCGCCAGCGCCAACAGGCCGACGCCACTGAGGTGGCCATAGGTGTTGCTGAAACTGCGGCCCTGTCCCGGGCGCGGGGCGCGGCCCTTGTGGTTCAGCTTTGCGCCCAAAGGCAGCCCGGTCCCCTGCGACGCTTGAGCGGTTTGGACTGGCTGGCGCGCAAGGGCCGCCTGACCGCTGCGCAGAAGCAAGCCGGCGAGGCCTATGGCCGCGTCTGGCGTCGGGTCGAGGCTCTATCGCGCATCGGATCGAGCCTCGATATGAGTTTCTGCAGCCGTGATCACGATGTCCTGTCGGCCGCCGAGGCGCGCGCCAGGGATATACAAAGGCTGAAGTCCTATCGGACCCGATTGCGCCACCAGCCAGACCTTGTTGCCGCCTGCGACCAGATTTGCGGGGGCGAGGTTACACCGCGCGAGGTTTGCGCCAACGGCGTGCAGGCCGGGCGGTTAGAGGGCATCTTACTCGTGGCCTTAGATCTTTTGGCCTCTGAGGATCCTGGCGAGTCTACTAGGGTTTCTCACGCGCCGAATTGACCTCGCCTAAAGTAGAAAACCAAACCTGATGACCGCCGTCCGAAACCTGATTTTTGTCCTCGGTGATCAACTCTCCCCGGGGCTGTCCAGTCTGGTGGCCGGAGACCCTGATCAGGACATAGTCTTGATGGCCGAGGTCCAGGAAGAGGCGACCTATGTCCGCCATCATAAGAAAAAAATCGCCTTCCTGTTTTCCGCCATGCACCACTTCGCCGCCGAACTGGAAGGTCGGGGGTGGCGGGTAGACTATGTAAAGCTGGATGCCGCAAACAATCGCGGGAGCTTTACCGCACAGCTTGCGGACGCCGTGTCTCGCCATGGGGCTGAACAGGTCCTGGTTACAGAGCCTGGGGAATGGCGGGTTATGGAGCTGATCAAGGGATGGCAGGCGGCGCTAGGCCTGCCGGTTCGGATCCAGCCAGATGATCGCTTTGTCTGTTCGCACGCCGAGTTTGAAGGTTGGGCGGAGGGCCGCAAGCAATTGCGGATGGAGTACTTCTACCGAGACATGCGCCGGCGGACACGTCTTTTGATGGAGGGCGACCAGCCGGCGGGCGGGCAGTGGAATTTCGACGCTGAAAACCGCAAGCCAGCGGGTGTCAGTTTGTTTATGCCCAACCCCAAGGCCTTTGCGCCGGACGCCATCACGCAGGAGGTGTTGGCCCTGGCAGAGGCGCGGTTCGCCAATCACTTTGGCCGATTGGAGCCCTTCTGGTTTGCCGTTCGGCGGGAAGATGCGCAGGCCGCCTTCGCCGCCTTTGTGGAAAAGGCCTTGCCAAGTTTCGGCGACTATCAAGACGCCATGCTGATGGGGGAGCCCTTTCTCTATCATGCGGTGATTGCGCAATATCTGAACTGCGGCCTGTTAGATCCCCTGGAGGTCTGCCGCCAGGCGGAGGCGGCCTATCGCTCTGGCAAGGCGCCCTTGAACGCCGTGGAGGGCTTTATTCGACAGATCATCGGCTGGCGGGAATATGTGCGGGGCATCTACTGGCTGAAAATGCCCGGCTATGAGACGCAGAATTACTTTGGCCACACACGGCCCCTGCCGGATTTCTATTGGACCGCCGAGACGGACATGGCCTGTATGAAGGCGGCCGTGACCCAGACCCGGGATGAGGCCTATGCGCATCATATCCAGCGCCTGATGGTCACAGGCAATTTTGCCCTGCTTGCCGGGATTGATCCTCACGCCCTGCACGAATGGTATCTGAGCGTCTATGCCGACGCCTTTGAGTGGGTTGAACTGCCCAATACGGTGGGGATGAGCCAGTTTGCCGATGGGGGACTTCTGGCCTCCAAGCCCTATGCGGCGAGCGGCGCCTATATCAACCGTATGTCCAATTACTGTGGGTCTTGCATCTATGACGTGAAGCAGAGAACGGGGAAGAACGCCTGTCCGTTCAATGCTCTATACTGGAATTTTATAGCTAGGAGCCGGGAGAAGATTGGTGGCAATCCGCGCATGGCCCAGATGGTACGGACCTATGACCGATTTGACCCGGCCGAGCAGGGGCGCATCGCCGAAAGCGCCACTGCTATATTGGCAGACATCTGATGGAAAAGCCCCGCTACACAAAATCCAACCTGCCGCAAAAGATCTGCCAATCATGTGGTCGACCCTTTGACTGGCGCAAGAAATGGGCGCGGGATTGGGATACTGTCAAAACCTGTTCTGACCGCTGTAAGGGGGACTTAAGGCGTAAGGCAAAGGGGGCATTACCGGGTTAAGTGGCGGGGCCACTGGGCAGGGCAGAGTGAGCCGACGAAAAGTGTCTGGTCCTCCCTGGCTTCAATGCATTATGCCTAGCGTCAAATAAAAACGTCTTAGGTAGGAAACATCCCATGGCTCGCATGAAGTTCGGCGCTTTCATTGCTCCGCATCACCCCATCGGCGAGCATCCGATGCTGCAGATGCGCAATGACATCAAGTTTGCCGCCCAATTGGACGCGCTAGGCTATGATGAGTTCTGGGTCGGCGAGCACCATTCCACGGGCTGGGAAGTGATTGCCTCGCCAGAAATGTTCCTGGCGGCCGTTGCGGAAAATACCCATCGTATTCGTCTCGGCACAGGGGTGGTGTCACTGCCCTACCATCACCCCTTCAATATCGCCCAGCGTATGGTTCAGTTGGATCACATGTCGGGGGGGCGGGTTATTTTCGGCACGGGCCCCGGTGCCTTGCCCTCAGACGCCCACACGCTCGGCATTGACCCCATGACTCAGCGCGATCGCCAGGATGAGGCAATTGGCGTGATCAAGCGCCTGTTCGCCGGCGAACGGGTGACCCAAAAGAGTGACTGGTTTACCCTCCAGGATGCTCGGCTTCAGCTTTTTCCCCTGCAGGAAGAGATGCCGATGGTGACGGCCTCGTCGATCAGCCCTTCCGGCATGACCCTAGCCGGCAAATACGGCATGGGCGTCCTTTCTATCGGCTCGAACTCAGATGCCGGTCTGGCGGCTCTGCCGACCCAGTGGGGTTTTGCGGAGCAGGCTGCGGCCAAGTCGGGCCAGACCGTAGATCGCAAGAACTGGCGGGTGCTGATGTCCTGGCACATTGCCGAGACTCGGGAAGAGGCCCGGGCCCAGGCGGGCAAGGGCCTGATGCATTGGCATAATGAATATACGGTGGGAACGCTGATGCGCCCAGGCGCGGTGGCCTTCACCTCGCCAGACCAGGCGGTGGACCAGACGGCCTTTTCGCCTGGCGCGGCTGCGGTCATCGGCACCCCCGATGACCTGATCGCGGCGATCCGCAAGATGATGGAGTCTACCGGAGGCTTCGGAACGGTGCTGGGCTTTGCCCATGACTGGGCTAATCGTGAGAATACAGCCCGCAGCTGGGACCTCGTAGCCCGCTATGTGATCCCGGAAATAAATGGCCTGCTTGAAGGCTATCGTACCTCGCGCCAATTCGTCATCGATAATCGCGAGTGGTTTGAGCGGGCCGGTCAGGCGGTGATGAGCAAGATCATGTCGCACGAGGGTGCTGCGGCGGCCTTGAAGGCTGGCATGGAGAGCGGCGTCGCCATGCGCTCGCCCAACGCGCCGGACCTCAATAAGGCGGCCAAGGCGGAGCTTTGATCCTAAAAACCACCCTTAGAACCTGCGGGTGAGGGAGACCTTGCCCGTCAGGGGCGCGCCTGGGGTGATGTTGGTGTTGTTGTTGGCGAAGGCGAAGTAGCGGGCATTGGTCAGGTTTTCGAGATTGAGCTGGACGGAAAGGTCCGGCGAGATCGAGTAGAAGACGGCGGCGTCCAGGCGATCATAGGCCGGCAGAAAGACGCGATTTTCCGTGCTGGCGTATCTCAGGCCCAGATGGGACCATCCAAGGGCCGCCGCCAGGGACGGCGTGACCTGGTAGCGCGTCCATAGGGAAGCGCTCTGCTTGGGCAGGTTTGCGGGCCGGGCGCCTGCGGTGACGGTTCCTGAGACGGAGTCGAGAAATCGAGCGTTGGAATAGGTATAGGCGGCCACGAGGCTGAGCTTCGAAGTTATAGCCCCAGCGGCACCGAGCTCCAGGCCCTGAGTCCTTTGCCTGCCGATGGGAATGGTGGCCGAGGCCGGATCCCTTGGATTGCTCAAGGCCAGGACATTGGTGCGATCCAGTTGAAACAGGGCCGCAGTGAAGGACAGGGTAGGCTTCACATCCCACTTCAGGCCGACTTCGCGGTTTTTGAATTCCTCGGGATCGAGGTTCTGGTTGGTGATGCTAAGGCTGGTCAGCTGGTCGCCGCCCCTTGGCTGGTAGGTCTTGGAATAGGCGGCATAGACCGAAGCCGATGGAATGGGCTTGTAGATGAGCCCAATGCGAGGGGAAGTGAGGTCGTCGGTGACCTTGAACCGCCGCTGCTGGCTTGTTGGAAAACCGACGGTGCGCCTATCGTCTACTTCGGTGATGAACCGTTCGACCCGGACACCGACGACGACCTTCAGGTTAGTGGCGAGGTCCGCCTGATCCTGTACATAGGCTGCTGAGACCCGGGCGAGACCGTCGTTTTCCGTGCTGGAGGCGGTCTGAACCCAGGAAATTGCGCGGACGCCGTCGGAAGTGGCCACGGGGACGGTGAGAGTGGCTGCGCTTCCGGCAAATCGGCCCTCGAACCGCGAATTGGACGTCGCTTGGCGGCCTAGTTCCAGGCCAGCCAGGATGCTGTGGGACATTCCGCCGAACCGCAGCTTGGCCACCAGGTCGGTCTGGCTGATCAGGTTTTCCCGCTGGGTGGACGAGCGATAGGCGGCAATGCCGACCAGGGTTTCGGCCGGATCGACAATGCTGGTCGCATAGATGTTCTGATAGGCCTTGTCATAGGCCGCGATCCTCAGGCGGGAGCGAAGGGATATCTGATCAGAAAACTCATGGGCGAGCAGGAGGTTGGCCGCATTTGTGTCGGTCCAGGTTGGACTGTTGGCGGAATCCCCGAAGAACTGGCTTGGCTTGGTGGTGAGGGGGCCAACGGTGGGGCTTGAGGCAGTCTGGTAGCGGGATGGAACCCCGCGATCTGCGGTGCGGTCATCTTCAAAGTGCTCGAAGCTGGCCTGGATTAGCGTGTCATTGCTCAGGCGGAAAGACGCCGTCGGATTGACGCCCCACCGCTGAAGCATGACCCCGCGCCGATAGGACTGGCTATCTTCCAAGACTGCGTTCACCCGTAGCGCCAAGCCCGCAGTGATTGGATGACCTAGGTCTAGACTAGCCCTGTGAAGCTGGTCGGTGCCGACCACCAACTTCAAGGTCTTGAGAACTTGCCAGTCAGCGGTTTTGGTGACGCGATTGGCGACCCCGCCAATACCCCCGCGACCAAAGATCATGGCATTGGGGCCTTTGAAGATTTCCAGGGTCTCGATGTTGTAGAGGTCGCGATAGGTCTGGATATCGTCTCGCACGCCATCGACGAAGAAGTCACCGGTGGTGGGGTTGCCTCGGAAAACCAAGGTCTCGCGGTTGCCTTCGCCTTGGGCCACGAAGACGCCAGGGGTGTAACGGACGGCCTCGCCAATGCTCATTATGCCCTGATCGGAGATCTGTTGGGCGGAGACGACGGTGACCGACTGTGGCGCGTCGATGAGGAGGGTGTCGGTCTTAGTGGCGGACCGAGCCGATACGGCCTTGTAGCCGGAAGTTTCCGAGGGGCGCGCTGTCACCACCAGGGGTGAGACCTCTGTTTCAGCCTCTTCGGCCCAAGCGGTGATCGCTGAAAGGCAGGACACTAGAAGGGCCGTTAGAGCCGATGGACGCAGGACAGGCATTAGGAACCAGAGATGCAAATGCGAATGACTTGCAATTCATTATCGCAATTGCGAATGAGTTGCAACAATGCGGCTTGTGGGACAGCGCAGAAGGCGATCCTGGAATTGCCCTCTAGAGAGCCGTTCAGGACATGGCGGCGAGGGTGCGCTCAATGAGCCAGTAGGCTGCAAATCCACCGATCACATAGGCAGGGGCCAGGCGGGCCAGGGTATCGGTATTGAAGCTGAGTCGCTGGCGGAGGCTGCGAAGGATCAGGATGACGGCGACCGCAGTTGTAATAAAGGCCAACTGCCCGATCTCGACCCCCACATTGAACAGGAAGAGTGCCTGAGGTTCTGCATGGGGCGGCAGGCCAATATTCGACAAGGCCCCAGCAAAGGCCAAGCCATGCAACAGACCGAAGACGAAGGCGATCAGCCATGGCCTGCGGCGGGTCAGGGTATCTTTTGAACTGAGCAGTTCACTGGCGACGAAGACGATACTGAGGGCCACGAGGGCCTCGATAATAGCGGTCGGAAACTTCACAATGCCCAGTGCCGCCAGCGCCAGGGTAATGGAGTGGGCGACGGTGAAGGCCGTGACGGCCTTGACGATCCGCCAGCTGGTGCCGATCAGCAGCAGCAGGCCCAGAACGAACATCAGATGGTCGAAGCCGGTCAGGATGTGCTCGATACCCAGGCGTAAATAGGCGGGAACCGCCATGCCTGCTGGACCTGACAGGACGATTCTGTAGGCGGCTTCAGAGGGGTGGATAACGGTATTGATCTCGGTCCCTTGGGTGGGCGTGATGCGCACCAGAACGTCGGTGACCGTGTCCTTCAGACCCTCAATGGTCAGGGTCTGGCCGTCCAAGGGCGCGCCATCCTTCACATCCCATGTCCGGATCCGGAAGGCGGGGGAAATCTCTTCGGTGGTTGCGGGTTTGTCGAGGACCCCGCTTGAGAGGTGAGGGACCATGCGGACCGCCATGTCACCGACCACGGGCTGTTTCCAGGTGACCTGATAGCTTCCAGGTGCCGTCTGGTTGATCTGGACCAGGGCCGGGCGGACTTCGTGGGCGAGAGCTGTGGTCGAAATCGTAAGGCTGGCTATGAAAACCAGCACCACTCTCCAGACTTGCCGCAAACTATTGACCTTCCCCATGCCCATTGTTTTGACAGGGCTTCATCCTGTGGGCAATGGTATTCCCAAGGCGGACTTGGCTGTTGCCTGAGTCCGGGTGACCCTGGGGAGGGGAAAATATGGACCTGAAGAAACTTTTCTGGGCCTCCAGCGCCCTAGCGGCGGCCATGGCTGTGGGCACGACAGCACCGAGTGAGCAGGCCAAGGTTTACCGTCAGAATGCAGTGGCGAAACCAGCAGCGCACCTGCCGGGATACAACCCCGACCGCAATGCCTATTTCGGTGATCTGCACGTCCATACCAAGCTGTCGTTTGACGCCTATATTTTCAACGTCCGGACCTCGCCGGAAGACGCCTATCGTTTCGCAAAGGGCGAAACCATCGGGCATGCGGCAGGCTTTGACATCCGGCTGGCAGGGGGGCCGCTGGATTTCGTCGCGGTGACGGACCACTCTGAATATATTGGTGCTATGCGAGAGGCTGCGATACCGGGCTCGCCCATGTCCAAGCTGCCGATAGTTTCTGGCCTGTTCAGCACGGACATCCAGGAAATCGGAAAGGCTTTTGGCCGCATCGTCCAGGCCAGCCAGGACATGACCATGCCTGCTGAGTTCAGCGACAAAGGCGTCGCCGGGCGTGCCTGGAAGGAAATCCAGGATGCCGCAGAACACCATAATGAGCCCGGCAAGTTCACGACCTTTGTCGGCTATGAGTATACCTCGGCTCCACAGGGACGAAACCTCCATCGCAATGTGATCTTCAAGAGCAGTGCGGTTCCAGGTCTGCCCTATTCGGCTCGCGATTCCGCAGACCCTGAGGACCTTTGGCGCTCAATGGACGGCTGGCGGAAACGCGGCATTGAGTCCCTGGCCATCCCGCACAATTCCAACGGTAGTGACGGGCTCACCTTTGAACTGACAAAGCGCAACGGTGCCCCCATGGACAGGGTCTATGCCGACCTGCGTCGCCGCAATGAGCCTCTGGCCGAAATCACCCAGATCAAGGGCACCTCCGAGGTTCACCCCTCGCTGGCACCTAATGATGAGTGGGCTAATTTCGAGATCATGGAGAGCTATATTGGCTCGAACAAAATGGTCACCCATTTCAAGGGCAGCTATGTGCGTGAAGCCCTTAAGGATGGCATCGCCATGCAGGATAATAAGGGCTTCAACCCGTTCAAGTTCGGCTTTATCGGCTCCAGTGACACGCACAATGCCGCGCCGGGCTCAGTGGAAGAGCGAAATTACTTCAGTAAGACGGGCCGTCCGGATAGCACACCCGTCAATCGCAATTCCGTGCCGCCGGGTGGAGCAAAATCCTGGGACGGCGTGCCCTTTGATCCCGAGTCGAGAGGGGCCCGGTTCCAGTCCTGGGGGGCTTCTGGTTTGGCGGGTGTCTGGGCCGAGGAGAATAGCCGCGAAGCGATCTATGCAGCCCTTCGCCGCAAGGAGACCTTTGCAACCTCGGGTCCGCGCATGCGTGTGAGGTTCTTCGCCAGCTATAGCTATCCAGACGATCTTGCCAGGCGTGGGGACGTGACCCGTCAGGCCTATGCTCAAGGCGTGCCCATGGGTGGTGATTTGCTTGCGGCCAAGGGCGGTCAGGTGCCGAAGTTCCTGGTCTGGGGTGTCCGCGATCCTAATTCGGGGTATCTCCAGCGGGCTCAGATTGTGAAGGGCTGGGTGGAGAACGGCGTCGCCAAGGAGAAGGTCTATGATGTGGCCTGCTCTGACAACCTCCCGCTCAATAAGTCGACTTGGCGCTGCCCGGACAATGGGGCGAAGGTCGATATCTCCACCTGCGCCATAGAGCGTTTCAAGGGCGATGTAGAACTAAGGACCCTCTGGAAGGATCCGGAGTTTAATCCGAAACAGCGTGCCTTCTATTATGTTCGGGTTCTGGAGAATCCGTCATGCCGGTGGTCGACCTGGGATGCTCTTCGCAATGGGACGCCGCCGAATCCCCGTCTGGCCAACACGATCATAGAGCGGGCCTGGTCCTCGCCGATTTGGTATGAACCTAGAGCCTGATCCCGCCCTGTGGCGGCGGCTTCTTCGTGAGCCCCTGACCCACTTCTTGGTCATGGGTGTCGCGTTGTTCTTCATCGTTGCGGCGGTGAAGGATGCGCGTCGGCCTGTGGTGCGTCTGGACAGCAGCGAGTTGGAGCAACTTGTCAGCTATTGGCAGTTACAGATGCAACGGCCACCGACCCAGGCTGAGGTTAAGGCCATCATCAGTGAGCGGGTGAACGAAGAATTGCTCGCCCGTGAGGCTCTGAGGCTGGGCATGGATCGCAATGACATGATCATCCGCCGGCGCTTGGCGGAGAAGATGGCCTTTGCCAGCGAGGATACCACAAGCCTGCCCCAGCCGACCGATGCCGACCTGAAGGCGCTCTACGAAAAGACGAGCGCACAGTATGTCGTTCCCGCTCAGGTAGCCTTCCGTCAGGTCGTTTTCAGCGGCGACCGTCCTAATGCGAGGGTGACAGCTCAAGCTGCACTTACGGCTGCGGTTAGGGGAAAACCGGTGCAGGGCGACCCCTTTGTGCTGCCATTGTCCTATGGCGGCGTAGGAGTCGACGACCTGCTTCGCGACTATGGTCCGAACTTTGCAAAAGCCATGGAGGAGGGGCCAGTCGGTGCTTGGTCTGGCCCTGTGCAAAGCCCCTATGGTTGGCACCTCATTGAGATTGAAAGTCGGAAGCCAAGGTCAGTGCCGAGTTTCGAGGCCGTGAAAGACCAGGTGAAGGACACCTATCTTGCCGATGCCCGGAAACGTGCCAATTCTGACTTCCTGGTGAAGCTCCGCAAAAGGTATCGCGTTGTAGTCGCAGGGGCTGACAGCTAGGGCTTTTGCGGTCGAAATGCTGCGGCTTTAACCCTTATTCCCCCTGAGGAAGTGTACTGGCCCTGTGCGTGGGGTCTTCAGGTTCATGGGTGGACTCTGCCTGAGCGCCCGCACTTTGCGGTGCTTCGAGCTGCTGATGTGATTACTGATTTCACGATGAAAAGTAGATCACGACAAAAACGGACGCATACCCGCATTTAGAACATCTTGCGAACCAAGAACAAATACGGTACGAAAGATTCACCGACGGGCCGGAAACGCTTTGCCGGTCTGACCTACGGAATCATGGGATAGAGGAAGCCCAATCATGGCGAACCAATCGGCGTTGAAGCTCGTGGCAAAAGAAGATGGCGATAAGCAGCGCGCCCTAGAGGCGGCGCTGTCACAGATTGACCGGGCCTTTGGTAAGGGCTCCGTGATGAAGCTGGGCGACAAGACCACCATGGAGGTGGAGGCTGTGTCCACCGGCTCTCTGGGGCTTGACCTAGCTCTGGGAATTGGCGGCCTGCCAAAGGGCCGGATCATCGAGATCTACGGACCTGAAAGTTCGGGTAAGACCACCCTGGCCTTGCACGTTGTTGCTGAGGTTCAAAAATCCGGAGGGACGGCGGCGTTTATTGATGCCGAGCATGCTCTCGATCCGGCATACGCCCACAAGTTGGGGGTTAATTTGGATGAGCTTCTGGTATCTCAGCCGGACACCGGCGAGCAGGCCCTGGAAATCACCGACACCCTGGTGCGGTCTAATGCCATCGATATTATCGTCATCGACTCTGTGGCGGCTCTGACGCCGCGGGCGGAAATCGAAGGTGAGATGGGCGACAGCCTGCCGGGCCTTCAGGCGCGTCTTATGAGCCAAGCCCTGCGCAAGTTGACGGCGTCGGTCAGCAAGACCAAGACCATGATTATCTTCATCAATCAGATCCGCATGAAGATTGGCGTGATGTATGGCAGCCCAGAGACGACGACGGGGGGCAATGCCCTGAAGTTTTACGCGTCTGTCCGCCTGGACATCCGCCGCACAGGCTCGGTCAAGATGCGCGACGAGATCGTCGGCAACAATGTCCGTGTGAAGGTGGTGAAGAACAAGGTGGCCCCGCCCTTCCGCGAAGTCGAATTCGATATCATGTACGGCGAAGGTATTTCTAAGCTGGGTGAGATCATCGACCTTGGCGTCAAGGCCGGGGTGATCGAAAAGTCGGGCTCCTGGTTCTCCTGGAACAGTCAGCGGATTGGTCAAGGTCGTGACAATGTCCGGGAGTTTCTCAAGAACAATCGCGATATCGCCGAAAAAATCGAGGCCCAGGTTCGCGGCGCTAAGGAAGTGATTGAAGAAGAGCTTCTGGTCGGACCGACCGCTGAGGATGATATCGACTAGGATCTTGGCGTTTCCACCTCCGTCTTGGAGCGGAGGTGGATTTTGCGCTGGCAAAATCAGTGCATTGTTGGGTCCGATGCCGACAAGTTATGGCGTCGAATGACCCTTTTGGCGTTTTTTCCTTTTGAGCGGGCGGCAAGTTTCGTAAACGGTCGCCTCCCGCGCCTTGGCGCGACACCGTCTGCAAGTGTCTTGATCCCATGCCCAGCCTTAAAGAGATCCGGTCTTCCTTCCTGGGCTATTTCGAAGCCCATGATCACCTGATCATTCCATCTGCGCCCCTGGTGCCTCAGAACGACCCAACCCTGCTGTTCGTCAATGCAGGCATGGTCCCTTTCAAGAACTATTTTACGGGCGCTGAGACGCCTCCGGCACCGCGGGCAGCCTCCTCGCAGAAATCCGTGCGGGCCGGTGGCAAGCACAATGACCTGGATAATGTTGGCTACACGGCTCGCCACCACACCTTCTTTGAAATGCTGGGGAACTTTTCGTTCGGCGACTATTTCAAGGCCGGTGCCATCGAGCATGCATGGCGCTTGCTGACCACGGAGTTCCAGATCCCGGCGGAGAAGCTCTGCGTCACGGTTTATCACACTGACGATGAGGCTGCCGATCTCTGGAAGAAGATCGCGGGCCTGCCAGATGAGAAGATCATTCGGATTTCCACCAACGATAATTTCTGGTCCATGGGCGACACAGGCCCCTGCGGTCCGTGTTCAGAAATCTTCTACGACCACGGCGATCATATCCCCGGCGGTCCGCCTGGAAGCCCCGATGAAGACGGGGACCGCTTCGTGGAGATCTGGAATCTTGTCTTCATGCAGTTCGAACAATTCGCAGACGGCGCGCGCAGACCTCTGCCCAAGCCGCAAATTGATACGGGCATGGGCCTTGAACGCGTCGCCGCCGTGCTCCAGGGAGTTCATGACAATTACGATATCGACCTGTTCAAAACCCTCATCTCTGCCTCCCGCGAATTGGTCGCCGGTAACGACAATGGGGCCTCCCACCGGGTGATCGCCGACCATTTGCGGTCCACCAGCTTTCTCATAGCCGATGGCGTATCGCCCTCCAATGAAGGACGCGGCTATGTGCTGCGCCGGATCATGCGACGGGCCATGCGTCATGCGCATATTCTGGGCGCGCAAGAGCCGCTCATGCACCGCTTGGCCCCCGTCTTGATTACTGAAATGGGCGAGGCCTATCCGGAACTGCGTCGGGCCGAACCGATGATTGTCGAAACCCTCCGACAGGAAGAGGAGCGGTTCCGTCGCACCCTGGGGCGCGGCATGGTCCTTCTGGATGAAGCCACCGCGCAAATGGCTGATGGTGACCAACTGCCAGGCGAGACTGCCTTCAAGCTCTACGACACCTATGGCTTCCCACTCGACCTGACCCAAGACGCCCTTCGCAATAAGGGTATCACCGTTGATCTCGACGGTTTCGACACCGCCATGAAGCGTCAAAAGGACCAGGCGCGGGAGGCCTGGACCGGATCGGGGCAGGCGACTTCAGCCGCCGAATGGTTCGCCATCCGCGAGCGTCTGGGGGCGAGCGAATTCCTGGGCTATGACCACATCAAAGCGACGGGCGGCCTGCTGACCTTGGTGTCCGAAGGTGTCGAAGTCCCTAGCGCAAAAGCTGGCGATACGGTCTTCGCCGTCTTTGATCGAACACCCTTCTATGCTGAGAGCGGCGGGCAGGCCGGGGATACGGGCGAAATAGAATGGGCCGGCGGTCGCGGGCGGATTCTCGACACGCAGAAACAGGCCGGTGACCTGGTCGTCCATGACGTGGAAATCCTCCAAGGTGAGCTTAACCTTGGCCTTCAAGCGCGCCTGTTGGTCGACGCTGAGCGGCGTCTGACGACCCGCGCGAACCACTCTGGCGCTCACCTGCTGCATGCGGCGCTGAGCCATGTTCTTGGGCCCCACGTTGCCCAGAAGGGTCAGATGGTCGATGGCGAACGCCTGAGGTTCGATTTCAGCCATGGCGGCCCCCTGACCGCTGGTGAGATCGATGCCATCGAGGCCGAGGTCAACGCGGTGGTCCGCCAGAATATCGCCGCCAAGACTGAAGAAATGGCCCCTCAGGAAGCTATTGCGGCAGGAGCTATGGCGCTGTTTGGTGAGAAGTATGGCGACCTTGTTCGGGTTCTGACTCTCGGTCAGGCGCTTGATGGCAAGGGTGCCTATTCTGTGGAACTTTGCGGTGGCACGCACGTGGCTCGCACAGGTGACATCGCCCTCTTCAAGATCGTCTCTGAAGGTGGTGTTGCGGCGGGTGTTCGGCGGATCGAGGCCCTGACCGGCGAAGCTGCCCGTCGGTATCTCAACGATCAGGCGTTGGTTTCCAAAGCCCTTGCCGACCAGTTCAAGACCCCGGTTTCGGAAGTCCTTGCCCGTGTGGAAGGGCTAGAGGCCCAGCGCCGCAAACTCGAAAAAGAGCTCGGCGAGGCCAAGCGCCAGCTCGCCATGGGGGGCGGTGGCTCTGGTGGTGGTGCATCTGAAGTCGAAGACATTGCCGGAACCAAGGTCTTGGCGCGGATTATGGACGGAGTTGGCGGCAAGGACCTGCGTCCCATTGCCGAAGAGTTCAAAAAGCAGGTGTCCGACGGCGTCATTGTCCTGATTGGCACGGCGGAGGGCAAGGCGGCGGTAACGGTCGCGGTGACGGGCTCGGCCCAGGGCACCAACAATGCGGTGGACCTCTGCAAGGCGGCGGTTCTGGCCCTTGGCGGGCAGGGGGCGGGCGGTCGTCCCGACTTTGCTCAAGGCGGTGCGCCAAATGGGACCGCGGCAGCCGAGGGCATGGCTGCAGCTAAGGCGCTCATTCGGGGCTAGGCTTGTTCCGGCGGGCCACTGCCGGGAGTTCTCCCACCATGGAATGTGAAGACGGACTTGCCTCGGAGCCCTATCGGCGCGAGGTTTGTTCCATTGTCTTCAAACCACATAATTTGCCTGGGAGGGCGTATATTTCATGTCAAAGCCGGTCATCAATCCGAACGGAACCCTGAAGGGCAAGGTCGCCCTGGTCACTGGCGCAAGCCGCGGAATCGGAGAGGCCATTGCCGCACGCCTTGCCATGGAGGGCGCAAAGGTCGTGGTTTCGGCGCGCACCGCCACCGATGGCGAGAGCCGCCTGCCAGGAACCCTGGCCGATACGGTCGAACGCATTAAGGCCGCCGGTGGCGAGGCCGTACTGATCAAGGCGGACCTGGCCCAAGCGATCGAGCGTGAGCGCTTGGTTGAGGAAGCTGAGGCCGCCTTTGGTCCCATCGACATCCTGATCAACAATGCCGCCATCACCTATTTCATGCCCGTGGTCGATTTCACCGAAAAGCGCTTCAAGCTGATGATGGAGGTTCAGGTTTATGCGCCCTTCCACCTGGCGCAATTGGTTCTGCCGGGCATGATCGCGCGGAAATCTGGCTCCATCGTCAATATTTCATCGCCCGCCGGCCTCCATCCCAAGCAACCCTATGGGCCGTTCCGCGGCGGGACGGTCTATGGCCTGTGTAAGGCCGCACTCGAGCGGTTTACGACAGGTCTTGCGTCAGAAGTTCAGGCCGACGGCGTGGCGGTGAATGTTGTGTCGCCTGGTCTTGTGGATACCCCTGGCGTTGCTGTGCATGGCCTGATCAACGAGGCCTCTAAGGATCGCGTTCAGCCCATCGAGTACATTGCCGAAGCGGTCTATCAACTGGCCAAGGCCGATCCAAAGACCATGACAGGCCGGATCGACTATGCTGAGCCCATGCTCAAGGAACTGGGCCTGACGCCAACTGAACTGATCTAGACTCAGGTGCTAAGACCGGCGCGTCTGAAATTGGCGCGTCGGCTCCCTTGGGACCAGTTGAGGTTCGTCTGAAAGCTGCTGCATTTCATGGGTATGGGCATCAGGCCCACCCGACATCGGTGTATCGGGATATCCAAGATGAGCTCTGCGCCCAAAATGCCTGACCCTGCAGTGTCGCCCACCTACCGGTTGGCCGCCCTGGACCAGGACTTCCTCCTGAGCGACAGCCTCCGCGGAGTCCGGTTTCATCTGGAATACGAAAAGCCCGAGCAGATCCTGAGGGCTGCAGGCATTGAGTCGACCCTTGTCGTGTTCGGTAGCGCCAGATCCCGGGAAGATAGTCGCGGAGATGGCGCACGCTGGTATGAGGCGGCGCGCAGGTTTGGCCGACTGGCTTCAGAGTTTGGCGGGGCCTGCATGGGGCATGGCCCCCTACACAATGTGATCGCCACGGGGGGCGGGCCTGGAATTATGGAGGCCGCCAATCGCGGAGCTTCCGAGGCCGGCGCGCCGACGATCGGCTTTAATATTGCCCTGCCGCATGAACAGGCACCCAATCCCTACATCACCCCGGCACTGGCTTTTCAGTTCCACTATTTCGCCATGCGCAAGATGCATTTCGCCATGCGAGCGGCAGCTCTAGTGGTTTTTCCCGGCGGATTTGGGACCTTCGATGAACTGTTCGAAATCCTGACCCTGCGCCAGACCCGAAAGATGAGACCCATTCCCGTGGTCTTGTTTGATGAAGCCTTCTGGCGCGAGACGATCAATTTCGAGGGTTTGGTGCGGCGAGGTCTGATTTCCCAGGAAGATCTCAGCATCTTCAGGTTTGCCGAGACACCGGAACAGATATGGGCGGAGCTAGTTGAACAGGGAGTCTCCGAAAGTCTGCCAAGCCGATAACCGGTTATCTGGATCGGCTTTAGCCCAGCTGCACCTGCTGTCGCCAAAGATTGATGCGGCTTGCGGCGGCGTCGGCGCTGATCGCAGGTTCGAAGACGCGATCGTGACGGACAAAGCCTGACGTCTCTGTCGCGCCGAGAAGACCCACGCCCCGGCCAGCGCAGATCGCCGCGCCGCAGGCCGTGGCTTCACGCAGGGCATGTCTGGCGATGGGAATGCCCAGAAGATCGGCCTGCATCTGCAGCAGCAGTTCATTACCTGTCAGCCCGCCATCGACCCGTACCATATCCGGGCGCGGTCCCATGTCATCCAGGCCGTAGATCCGCTCAATGACTTCACAGACCCGTAGGGCGATAGATTCCAGTCCCGCCCGGGCAATCTGGCCAGGTGTTGTGGCCAGGCTGAGCCCCGTGATGACAGCGCGCCGACCCAGGTCACCGTGAGGTGCCCCTAGGCCCTGGAAGGCCGGTAAAACGGCTAGGCCAGACTCAGGAGGTGCGGCCGCTGCCAAGGCTTCAAACGCCGCATGATTGCCTAGGCTGAAGCTACGGCGCAGCCAGTCCAGGGCGGCGCCCGCTGTAAAGATCATGCCTTCAATACAGAACCGTGTTTCACCCTTGACCCCGGACAAGACCATGGGCGGTAGGGTCGGGCCGCCAAATCTGAACTTGCCACCCGTGCCGACATTAACGGTGGCCGAGGTACCATAAGTCACCTTGCAGGCACCATCTCCCTCGGTTCCCTGACCCACCATGGCTGCCTGCTGATCTGCCATGTCACCGGCGATAGGAATAGCAGCACCGAGAACGCTTGGGTGGCAGGTCGCCATCTCGCCCCAGGAGTCGCACAGGGTCGGAAAGGCCTTGATATCGAGGCCCTGTAGCTCGATCAGGCGCTGGTTCCAGGCCTGGGTTTGAAGGTCGAGATAGCCCAGGGGCCAAGCCTGGCTTCGATCGGTGACATGGGTGCCACGGCTGAGGCGATAGATGAGGTAGGAGTCGATATTGCCCCAGGCCAAGCGCCCTTGCGCCAAGAGCGATTCATAGTCGGGAACCGCCCGCCAGACGGCTTCCAGTTTGGAGATAGCCTGCTGTGGTGAGACACCGATCCCCAGGGCCTGTAGCTCAGTGGCCCGACCTGCGCCCCGAAGGTCACTCCAGACCACCATTGGCGAGAGGGGCGCGCCTGTCTTGCGGTCCCACATGACCAGGCTGGTGCGCTGGGTGGTAATACCAAGGCCGGCGATATCATGGGCTGATCGACCCGCGAGCGCCAAAGTTTTGCGGATGACCCGTTTGGTCTGGGTCCAGATCTTGGCCGCATCTTGTTCCACCAGACCTGGCGCCGGATTGGTCGTGGCAATGGCACCTGAAGCTTGGCTCAGCAGGTCTCCGGCTGGCGTGAAGAGGCAGGCCGTAAGCGTTGTTGTTCCCGCATCAAGACCCAACAGCAGCTCAGGCATCGGGGATCAGGACGCCAGGATTCATAACGCCCTTGGGATCCAAGGCCCCCTTGAGGGTGCGCAGAAGGGAGGCACCCTCCGGGCCAAGCTCCCGTATCATATACTCGCGACGGACGCGGCCAATACCGTGGTGATGAGACATGCTGCCGCCGCCGTCGGCTGTGGCGGTCATGATGCGCTTCCAGGCTTCAAAATAGGCGGCCTCCAGCTCTTCAGGGCTGTCCTTCTGAATGGCGAAGGTGAAGTAGAGATTTAGGCCGCTGCGATAGACATGGGACGAATGGGCCGAAGCCGCCCGGCAACCCGGCATCTGAGCGACGGAGGCTGTGGCGCTGTCGTAGATCCCCGCGATTTTGTCCCAGCTGGCGGAGATTTCCACGGTGTCTGCGACGATATTGCGGCTGAGAATTTCATCCCAACCGGCCACATGATTTCTATGGCCGAGCCAGTGGGTGACGATGGTATCCGGCAAGGCAGTCAGGCCCATAGAGGCGGCGAGTTCGAAAGCAGCAGCGCGCTCCACATCTACAAGGGCAGCGGGGCCTTCATGGACCATGATGACAGTGCAGTCCTTGGCGGCTTCGTGCAGGCGCTTACTCTCGCGCACGTCATACTGGCGCATGACCGGCGGTTGCCAGCCCCGTTGGACCAGTTCCCGCTGGAAGGTGAATCCTGTACGCATATCCGGCGCAGCGAAGGCGGATACCGCCTGTTTCTCCGCAGCCCGGCGCAGAGACAGAGTAACGCCGGTGATGACGCCCAATGTCCCTTCTGAGCCCATCAGAATATGACGCAGATCGGGGCCAGCCGAGGCCCGCGGTGCCTTGCCAAGGGTGACGAGGCTGCCATCGGGCAGGACGGCTTCGATGGAATAGATCAGGTCTTCTATATTACCATAGGCGGTGGAAAACTGTCCCGATGCTCGGGTAGCGACCCAGCCGCCGACGCTCGAAACGGCGATAGACTGTGGCCAGTGACCGGTGGTCAGGCCCAGGGCCGCGACTTCCTGCTCGGCCTCAAGGCCATTCTTGCCGGCATCAAATGTGGCCAGCAGGTTTTCTGGATCAATGCTACGGGTGGCATTCATCGCACCGATATCCAGCAGTATGGCGTTGGGACTGGTAATGACGCCGCCGACCACGCCGCTGCCCAGACCAAATGGAATGAGCGGTACACCTGTCGCAGTAGCGATTTTCACCACCGTCTGAACATCGGCCACCGTAGCTGGACGCACGACGCAGGCAGGTGCGGGCCCCTGTGCCCCGAGGCGGTCGCGAATATGACTGACCACCCAATAGTCGTGACGGCGATCTTGAATCTTGTCGGTGGCAGTCAAGACCTTGGCGTCGCCAAGGGCGGCCTTGAGTTGGGAAATCGGGTCAGCGGACATATCAGCTACTCACAAAAGTCGTCTTGAGCGCCGACAGGCTGTCAGCGCGAATGTCGAGGCAGGCCTTGATCTGGGCCTCTATCTGGCTTGGCGACCAGTTCAGCAGGGTCGCCATTTCCTTGGCCAGAACGGGAAGGGCGTCTTCGCCCCCCTTGTCGTCAAACCAAGCGCGATTTGACCGGCGCACCCAAACGTCTTCGAGTTGCAAGGCACCCTCAACCGTCACCGCGTAACGCGCTTCAGCCTCGGGGCCACCCGCGGCAAGGGGCGCCTCAGCCCCATAGAGCGCCACCAAGCGCTCAGCTTCCACCCTTGGCATTGTCGCGGCGAGGGCCGACGTCACAGCTTCCACATCCAGATCACCTGCTGGAAGGGGCATGGTTGCCGTCTGAGACGGGGTTGGCTTGCGCCCGATCAGGTCTTCAACCGTATCGACCACCCGTTCAGCCATGCGGCGATAGGCCGTCAGCTTGCCCCCAGCGATGGCGAGAATACCCGCCGGGCCGGTCCAGACCTCGTCCTTGCGCGAGATTTCCGACGCAGACTTGCCTTCCTGTCCCACGAGGGGGCGGACACCAGACCAGGCCGCGACGATATCGGCATCACCCAAAGGGGCTATGCCAAAGCGCTTGTTCGTCGCCTCCACCAGATAGTCGATGTCGTCCCGATCAATATGCGGCCAGACGTGGTCTTGCGGATAGAAGGTGTCGGTGGTGCCGATATAGGTGAACCGTCCTTTGGGCACGGCAAAGACGCTGCGCTTGTCCCGCGCCCCCATGATGATGGTCCGAGCCACTGGGAGCCGCGCCTGGTCCACCACCAAGTGAACGCCCTTGGACAACATGAGCCGGGGCTTTGCGCCCGCCTCTTCCAGTCCTCGTAGACGATCCACCCAGGGGCCAGCAGCATTGACGATGACCTTGGCAGAGATCCTGGCCCGAGATGTATCGCCCAAAGCGTCATCAAGGATTACGCCCACGGCCTTGCCACTCTCGCAGATGATCTCAGCGACCGGCGCATAACTGATGGCGACGGCACCAAAGGCGACAGCGGCGCGGACATTGGCCAGGGTCAGCTTTGCGTCTTCCGTGAGATATTCCGGATAGACGACGGCACCCGTCAGATCCGAAGCGTCGATGGCCGGTTCGTTTGCCTCAACGTCCTTTCGGGACCAGACCTCATGTTGCCGCCCCTTGGGGACGCCCCCCAGTTTTTCAAACGCCCAAAGGCCTGTGCGTAGCTTTGCAATGGCCGCAGCGTTCTTTGCGGGAATAACGAACGGCGTCATCTTGGTTAGGTGCGGGGCAATGGCTTCGACGGCCTTGCGTTCAGAGGCGGCCTCTTGAACCAGACCCAGATCGCCCTGGGCCATATAGCGCAATCCGCCATGGATCATCTTGGACGAGCGACTGCTGGTGCCTGAGGCAAAATCCCGGGCTTCGACCAGGGCCACAGACAGGCCGCGCATAGCTGCATCCCGGGCAATGCCGGCACCGGTCACCCCACCGCCGATCACCAGCAGGTCAAAACGCGCACCATCGAGACCATCCAGAATGGCGCTGCGGTTGCGAAAATCCAGAGCTCCGGTTTGCATATCCTTGGTCCCCTGGCGGCGTCGCCATTTCGCCGCCAGCGTAATGTCTGCGGCCGATCCTGGTTTTCTGTATCTCTATTGCACAAGCTCAGGGGTCAATCGAATAGGCGGAAAATACCCAATTTCCTTGCCTGGGCTTTGGGTCATACCGAGCAAAAACATTACCTTAAGGTGTGACAGCTAAGGTGACATTTCCTGCAGCTCAGGGGCCCGCAAGTATGCCAACGACTGAAACCCAAGCACCGATCTATGACCTTCTAGTGATCGGCAGTGGCCCTGCCGGGCGACGGGCCGCCATTCAAGCTGCGAAGTTGAATAAGCGTGTGATCGTGGTGGAACGCGGGCGACGGGTGGGCGGTGTTTCGGTTCACACTGGCACGATCCCCAGCAAGACGCTGCGCGAAACCGTACTCAATCTGTCAGGCTGGCGTGAGCGGGAGTTTTATGGCCGCGCCTATCGCGCCAAGCAGGACATCACCGCGGAAGATCTTGGCAAGCGCCTGCAGATCACCCTCGATCACGAAGTCGAGGTTCTTGAGCATCAGTTCGCCCGGAACAATGTGGACACGGTAATGGGTTCAGCCCGGTTCCTTAGCCCCAACAGCGTGGCTGTAGATACCGATGAGGGCTCCAGGATTATCGCGGCAGACAAGATCCTGCTGGCGGTTGGAACCACGCCCTATCGACCGGCTCATATCGGCTTTGATGGGGTCAATGTTCTCGACAGCGACGAGATCCTCGACATTACCCGCATTCCCCGTCAGCTGGTTGTGGTCGGTGCCAGCGTGATTGGCGTGGAATATGCCAGTATCTTTAGCGCCCTTGATGTGAAGGTTACGCTGGTCGATCCCAATTCAGGCCTGCTTCCCTTCTTAGATCGCGAGCTGTCTGAAGAGTTCACCCACGATTTGCGCGATCGCGGTGTCGCCCTGCGCTTCGGTTCCAAGGTGCTTTCAGCGGACTCAGTTGGGCCCGAAGACTGTCGGGTCGTTCTGGCAGATGGCCGGGAGCTGCGCGCCGACATGGTGCTGTTCTCTGCAGGCCGCGAAGGGGCGATTAAGGGTCTTGGCCTCGAAGCTGCCGGACTTTCAGCCGATGAGCGAGGACGCTTGGTTGTCGACAAGGCGACGTGCCAGACTGCAGTGCCCCACATCTATGCCGCTGGCGACATTATCGGTTTTCCCAGCTTGGCTTCCACCTCCATGGAGCAGGGCCGCATTGCCGCCTGCCATGCCTTCAACGAGCCCGCCCACGCGCCGCCGGAGTTCTTTCCCTATGGAATTTATTCCGTACCGGAGATCTCGACCATCGGCATGTCCGAGGAACAGATCCGCGAGCGGGGCATTCCCTATGAGGCGGGGGTCGCAAGGTTCCGTGAAACCTCCCGTGGTCATATTATGGGCATTGAGTCCGGCTTCCTTAAAATGCTGTTCGCCCTAGAGACCCGTCGACTGCTGGGCATCCATATCATGGGCGAAGGTGCCACCGAGCTGATCCATATCGGTCAGGCGGTGCTGAACCTTGAAGGAACCCTCGACTATTTCGTCGAGAATACCTTCAACTATCCGACCCTGGCCGAGGCCTACAAGGTCGCCGCCCTCGACGCCTGGAACCGTATGCCTAAGGCCCAGTCCAGCGTCCGCACCACAGCAGCGGCGCTTGAGCGGGCGGTGAAGGCGGTCGGTGGATAGGCTCGGTTTTCAAAGCTGAAGCCCCTAAAACCAGATTGGATTTCGTTCGGCAGTATGACTACATATCGTCTCGTAGACGGGGAGATGTGGGGTTGGATTTTTGGCGCGGGACGATTGGCCTAGGTCTTGGGCTGGCCGCACTTTATGGCCCTGCTTTCGCAGATGAGGCTGCGACGGTTGACCCTGTCTTTGTCACAGCGCGACTGCGGCCGGAAAACGCTCAGACTGTACCGACCTCTCTGTCCGTATTGGATCGCCGCCAATTGGTCGCCGCCCAGACCGCGTCTATTTCCCAGGTCGCCCAGCTGGTTCCCAGCCTCAACTATGTCTCGCCCAATCCCCGAAACACCGCCTTCACCATCCGCGGTCTCGGCAGCAGCGTGATTGCGGTGTCCCAGGCCAATGATGGCCTTGATCCTGGCGTCGGCTTTTATGTGGATCAGGTATATCACGCCCGTCCAGCGGCCGCGGCCTTTGATCTCCTCGATCTTGAGCGGGTGGAAGTCCTGCGGGGCCCACAAGGGACGGTCTTTGGCCGCAATACCACCGCCGGCGCCATCAATATCACCAGCCGGGCACCCACCTTCACCCCGCAGGCCTTGGCAGAGGTCTCTTTGGGCGAATTGAAATATCAGCAGGGCAAGCTGACCGTTTCAGGGCCGCTGGTTGCCGATCAGGTCGCCGGGCGGTTTTCAGTCATGGCGACCCGCCGTGATGGGGCCATGCGAAATGTCACGACGGGGGGTCGGGCTAACGATGTCGACAATCTTGCCCTCCGCGGTCAGCTGTTGTTCCGGCTCAAGCCCGACTTCGATCTTAAGATCTATGGCGATTTCAGCCGCCTGAACGCCAACTGCTGTACCCAGGTTTATGTGGGTGTTGGAACCACCCTCAAGGTGCCAGCTCGGCAATATCCCGCCCTGGCAGCTGGAGTGGGATATGTACCAGCCAGCCTCAATCCTTACGACCGGCTGACCGATATCGATGCAGCTCTCAAGGTCGATACGAACGAAGAGGGTCTATCTGCCATCAGTGAGTGGCGGGTGCCGGGGGCGGTCGTTACCTCTGTGTCCGCCTGGCGGCAGTGGAACTGGGATGCAGCCAATGACCGGGATTATACGCGGCTGTCGATTCAGACGGTCCAGCACATCCCATCCCGCCAGACCCAGTACAGCCAGGAGCTGAGAATCGCCTCGTCGGGACGCCAGACCCTGGAATATGTGGCGGGGCTCTACGCCTTTACCCAGACCCAGATTGGTCGGCCCGTGACCCAGTATGGCCCCCTGGCGACCTATTGGCTGCTGGGCCCATCCCCGGCCTTTCCAGCAAACCTTCTGGACGGATATGCGACGGATGGGCGGACCCGGCTGGAGAGCCATGCCTATGCGGCGTTCGGTGAGGTCAACTGGCGTGTTTCAGAAACCCTCAGCCTCACGGGTGGCCTGCGTTATACCCGTGAAGATAAAGATGGGACCTATGTCTCCACAGTGACTGGCGGCGCGACACCGCCCACGGCGGCGCTGCTGACCAGCAAGCTCTCCATCCTGCGTCCGCAGTCCTACCGGGCGAATGTTTCCGATAATGACCTCTCAGGTCGGATCGTCGCCTCTTGGGAGGTGACCCCAAAGGCCATGCTCTACGCCAGCTATGCGCGAGCGGGAAAATCTGGCGGGGTGAATATTTCGGGTCTGCCCTTGGACGCCAACAATCAACCGGCGCTCAATTCGGCGGTGGTTCGACCGGAGAAGAATGGGGCCCTTGAAATCGGTGTGAAGTCCCGTCTGCTCGATGACCGTCTGGTCCTCAACCTTGACGCCTTCCAGACGATCATCCGCGATTTCCAGACCAATGTGGTCGATAGTGGCCCTGGTGCCCTGCGCGGTTACCTGGCCAATATCGATCAGGTTCGGGTCGAGGGCGTCGAGCTGGACAGTCGGGCTCAGGTGACCTCGAACCTGTCTCTAGCGGCATCGGCCAGCTGGACAGATGGCCGCTATCTTTCCTATCGAAATGGGCCCTGTCCCTTAGAGCGGATCGGTGCGTCCACGACCGTCTGTGACTTAAGCGGCAAGTCCCTTCCGGCCCTGCCGAAAACCTCCTGGTCCTTCGGTACCAACTATATTCGTTCAATGGGGTCAGACCTTTCCCTGTTTGTCCATGCCGACGCTCTAGGTCGAACCAAGGTTTTCGGCGATCCCACGGATTCTCCTTAT
>CAITHQ010000187.1 GCA_903892305.1 uncultured Alphaproteobacteria bacterium | reverse complement strand
TTCACGCCGCCGGCGGCGAGCCGATCAATGTTCGGCGTGCGGATTTCTCCGCCATAACAACCGATGTCCGAATAGCCCATATCATCGACCAAGATGACCACGATGTTGGGGGGAGTGCCGGCTTTCAAACCTGATACAAAACCAAGCAGCGCGGTAAGAAAGGAAAATGTTATTCTAAAAGTCATGGTCGTTAGCTTTATTTTAATGGTCCCAATCATTTGTATTTTACCGCCCAGATATTTCTGAACTGCACCGGGTTGCCGTGGTCTTGCAAAACGATCGGTCCCTGGGCTGCTTCTTTGTCTCCGGCCGTGGGGTTGGGCACGCTCACATCATTCTGAACCAGGATGCCATTCAGCCGGACGGTCAGTCGGGCAGCAGCGATCTTTTTTTCTCCAGCATCATATCGGGGTGCCTTGACCTCGATGTCATACGTTTGCCAGAGGCCGGCGGGATATCCGGCATTACAATCCGGTTCGCGGATCTTGTAAATGGCGCCGCATTCATTGTCTCGGCCATAGAGGCCGAAACTGTCCAAGATCTGAGTTTCATACATCCCCAGATGGATTATTCCACTATTGGATCGACCCTGCCCGGTGGCTTCAGGTTTGTCGGCGAGTTTGAATTCCAGATGCAGCCGATAGTCACTGAAGAGTTCCTTCGTCCTCAGGTCCTGCTTGTTCTTTTTTCCATCGCGCAGGGATACGACTTCAAGGGCATCGGAATCCGCGAGCTTCCACTGGATCGGGTCCGCTGGAGCCTGTTTGGATTCCCAGGCCTTGAGATGAGTCCCATCGAAGAGGACAACGGCTCCAGAGGGGGCCTTTTCTCCCAAGGTGGGTGATGGCTGAAAGGGAACTTTACTCAAGGAAAAGCCGCCGTTCTCGCCGCCCAAAAAGTTCCCAGTCATTTTATTGCGGGTAGCTTGGCCTCGCCATTCCGAGGTCTTGCCGGGGGGGGCATCACCCGCCGCGGCCGGCTCAAGAACCAGTTTATCCTTCTGAATCGCGCCATTGAGGATAACGATGGCCTCTGCCCTTGGATCCGGTTTGGCGCGAAACGTGACCTCATACCACTGGTTGTATTTGATCACGGTCGCGTGCACCAGCTCTTCAGGAGCGCCGGTCGTCAGGATTCCAGACCAGTTGCCGACATACGGATCCGGGACGGCGCCGAAGTCAGCTGCCTGTAAAACAAGAGATAGCGAGAGGCATGTCGTGAGGAGCCCGATTTGGATTTTCATGTAAGGTTGTGGCGTCAAGTCACGCTAGTTTGTAGTAATGGGCCCATTCAGACCGTGGCTTCGCTCCGTGGAGAAGGAAGTTCGCCTCATCGTTGCCGACGAACCGATTATTTGCCGGATCGAATTTCAGGTCCACGTTCAAGTATTCCGCAATCATTCCCAGATTCAGAACCTGCGTCAGCGCGCCACCCACACTGAAAGGCGAAGTCGTGGAAGTTTTCCCCATGCAGGCCTGAATAAAACTGGTTCCATGGGGGTATTCTGGCTTAGGCGCTTTAACGGCATCCATATGTTCCAGCATGATTTTTCGCGGATAAATTCGTGAGGCGTCACCGTGATGGCCGCGCATGATCAGGTAATCGCCTTGTTTCCGGTGCAGGAGGGTTCCGGCCTCGCCCAATTCGGGTATCTCAGTCGATTTATCCTTCTGGAGGTCGCTATACTTTTCGTCGAAGACAGGGTGGCAATCTTCCCCAGCCTTCCACATCAGTTCCACAGCCGGAAGCTTCGGGCCTCGTTCGGGAAACTGAAAACGAATATGGGAGGTGAGGGGGAAAATGACCTTGTTATGATCATCCAACCGGAGCGGGGTTATCGCGGTGGGCAGACCCAGCTTCAAGTAATCATGTACGTAAT
>CAITHQ010000186.1 GCA_903892305.1 uncultured Alphaproteobacteria bacterium | reverse complement strand
GCGCACGCTCGGCGTCTCCGTTGGAAACAAATCCGTCGACAGCACGTCGCCGCCGATAGCGTCGGCTGAGAGAATGTCGATCTGCTCATAGCCCCCATGCTGGGCAAGGGCACGATAGAGCTGCAGATTGGCGACGTCTTTTCCGAAGGGGTTCTGTTTCAGACCCAGGCGCCCGGGGGGATGGTAGATGGCTAAGCGTTTCGTCAAAGGGCGCCTCTAGATCACGACGTCGGCCATGGGGTGATTGCGGTGCATAGCCGTGATCTATGCGTCCGTCGATGCGCGGTCTTCGCAAGTCTTGAGCGGTCAGCTATCCTTTCCAATGAAGGCGCGGTTCGGCGTCGGATTGGGGGAACGGTCGATGGGCGTGTTTAAGCTTTTGCGCGTGCTCTATGTGCAGGTTCTGATCGGGATTGTCCTAGGCGTGGTCGTTGGTGCCTTTTGGCCGACTCTTGGAGTAGATCTGAAACCCCTTGGCGACGCCTTTGTCAGCTTGATCAAGATGGCGATCGCTCCGGTGATTTTCTGCACCATTGCTGGCGGCATTGCCAAAATGAGCGACCTAAAGGCGGTCGGCCGGTTAGGGGCCAAGACCCTGCTCTATTTTGAAGTGGTCTCCACCTTGGCCCTGGGACTTGGCCTGTTGGTCGGCGAGGTCATCAAGCCGGGTGCTGGGCTAAATAAGGACCCCAGCACCATCGATCCCTCCGTAGCTGCTGGCTATCTCGAAAAGGCCAAGCACAGCGGCGGTCTGGTGGAGTATCTGCTGGACCTTATCCCGAAGACCTTTTTTGCGCCCTTCGCAGAGGGGGCCTTGCTCCAGGTTCTGCTGATCGCGGTCATCACAGGTTTTGCCATCACCCGAATGGGATCGGCTGGCGAAAAAGCCGCAAAGGCCCTGGACGATATTTCCCAAGTGTTTTTCAGCGTCATTGCCATCGTCGTGAAGCTGGCCCCCATCGGCGCCTTTGGGGCCATGGCCTATACGATCGGCAAGTTCGGCTTGGCGACCCTTTTCAAGCTGGGGGCCCTGGTCGCCACCTTCTATGCCACTTCAGCCCTGTTCGTGGTGGTCGTACTGGGCGCAATCGCCGCCCTGGCTGGCTTCTCGATTTTCAAATTCCTGGCCTATATCCGCGAAGAATTATTGATTGTGCTCGGCACCAGTTCGTCTGAATCAGCCCTGCCTCAGATGATCGGGAAGATGCAGGCCCTGGGTGCGGGCAAGACCACAGCCGGCCTGGTTATTCCCACAGGCTACAGCTTCAACCTCGACGGCACCAATATCTACATGACCCTGGCCACCCTATTCCTGGCTCAGGCGACCAATACCCACCTGACATTGATGCAGGAGCTGACCATTTTGGGAGTGGCCATGCTGACCTCAAAGGGTGCCAGCGGCGTCACAGGGGCGGGCTTTATCACCCTGGCAGCGACCTTGGCTGTGGTGCCAGATATTCCGATCGCCTCCCTGGCCCTGTTGGTAGGCATTGACCGGTTCATGAGCGAATGTCGCGCCCTGACCAATCTTGTGGGCAATGGGGTGGCGACCCTGGTGATCGCCCGTTGGGAGGGCGATCTGGACCGTGAGGTCCTGAAGGCGGAGTTGGACAAGGGCCCAATCTCCGCCGCAGGTTAGATGTCTTAGGCCGCGGCGCTCGGGCGGGCCTTCACCCGCTCGAACCAGGCCTTGATGTTGGTGGCCTCCTCCGGGATGGGCTGGCCGACCATGGCCCCAAAACCCAGGAACCCGAACAATAGAATGTCGGCCAGGGTGAACCGACCAGGGACCACAAAGTCCCGACCGGCGATCTGGCCATCCAGCCAAAGAACACGATCTCGGGCGATCGCCTTGAGATCAGCCGCGCCCTCTGCGCCCACCAGCTTCATCCGGCTTTCAAACATAGGGCGGCCCTCAGACGCCCGGAAGCCATTGGCCAAGGGCTCATTGATGTTCAGGTCAATGCGGCGCACCCACATACGGGTCTCGGCGCGCTCTTCCGCCGTGGTTCCGATAAGGGCCGGTGTCGGGTGCAGTTCCTCTAGGTACTCGCAGATCACGGTAATTTCTGAAACGACAGCACCGTCGGCGAGTTCCAGGGCCGGGGTCTGGCCTGCAACATTGATCTTGTCATAGGGCGGTTTGCGGTTTTCGCCCGCACGGATGTCCACCTCGACCTTGGGAATATCCAGGCCCTTCTCGGCCATGAACATGCGGACGACGTGCGGGTTAGGACCGACGGAATTGTAGAGCTTCATGGAGTTTCTTCCCAGGTTTGGAGGCTTTGTCCGATTAGCCGGGCCCAAGACGGTCAGGTCAAGCGCGACCCTGCGTCAACCCGTCAGTTTTGCAAAGTTGGCGCAATTGGCTCTAGGCTGAAAGCCCGTATGTAAGGACCTGCACATGACCGATGCTCCCATCCTCCTGACCGACGATCCAGCCCCCCATGTTCGTCGCCTGACCCTCAATCGGCCAGCTAAGCGCAATGCCCTGTCCAATGCCCTGCGGGGCGAGATCTTCGCCAGTCTGGAGGCGGCCGATCGTGATCCTGAGGTCCGGGTCATCATCCTGCGCGGTGCCGGGACCTGCTTTTCTTCGGGGTATGACCTTTCAAGCCTGGGGGACCTGCCCTTTCACACCTCCGGCGGCCAGGGTCAGTGGGCGCGACACGTGGTGGAGGGGTGCTTTCGCATGTGGGACCTCGCCAAGCCCATCATCGCCCAGGTTCATGGATGGTGCCTGGCAGGCGGGTCTGAATTGGCGGTGGCCTGTGACCTGGTCTATGTCGCTGAGGATGCCCAGATCGGATATCCGGCCGTGCGCACTATGAGCCCGCCAGACAATCAGTATCACGCCTGGATTGTTGGCATGCGCGCGGCCATGGAGCTGATGTTGACCGGCGACGCCTTCGATGGACTGGAGGCCGTACGCCTGGGCTTTGCCAATCGTGCCTTCAAGGCAGCAGACCTTGAGGCAGAAGTCCTAGCCATGGCCGAACGCATAGCCAAGGTCGATCCCGAACTGGCTCAGCTCAACAAGCGTCTGGTCCATCGCCAGATGGAGGCCATGGGCATGCGGGCGGGCCTTCGGGCGGGGACCGACCTTCACGCCCTGGGTTGGCATACCCCCGCCAGCCGCGCCTATATGACCGAGCTTCGCAAGGGCGTCACCCAGGCGCTAAGCGCCCGGGATGGAGCCTTTGGGGATTATCGAACCGGCGACAAAGGCTAGCCGCAGCTGGCTGCCTTAGCCTTGATCTCCGGGTTATCGCGGGTCAGGCCCTTGAGGATCTGGCAGCGCTGATCTTCCGATTTCAGGGTCTTATCGGCCAGCAGATCGTCAGCGATCCGGGTCGGGGATTCATGGTCAGAGATCATCCGAACCCCGCCCGCCTTGGGGCTGTCAAAAACCATCAGATTGTTGGCGGAATTGGAGTTGGTCCAGGTCTTCCACTCCGGAAGGTTTCCGTCGACACCCTTACCCGGCGCCCCTGTGGCGGCGAAGTTCACCCAATAGCTCATCATGGAATCCGACAGGGCTATGCGGCCTGGGGCATTGTCCTTGGTGAAGGCTAGGGAGTCGAAGGCGCCTAACAGCTTGAAGTGGCCAAAGACGAAGGGAATTTCGATGCTATGGCCAGCGCCCAGTAACTGACCTAGGTCGGTCACTAGGACCTTGCCCTCTTCCTTCCAATCAAACCGGTAGGTCCAGACAGCGCTGTGGCCACCGGCCGCCATGCGGGCCGCCGGAGCGTCCACGGAATTTGCCCGCCACATGCGGCTGGGATAGAGGGCCGCCGCTTCATAGAAGGCCGGATCGCGCGCCACAGGCAGCTTGCCGCCCACATAGGTCACAAACTTCGGATTGAGGGCGTTGAAGAGCTTTAGCTCATCATGGTTGGTTCCCGTAATGACCGGAACGGCGTTGTACTGGGACGGCGCATCCAGCACGGAGTCGAGGCCCGCCGCCGGAACCACAATGCCGTCTGCAATAATGCGGAAGGGGTCGAGATCACGGGGCTCTGCCTTGTAAGCGTCATAGATGGCGCTGACCGGGGCAGCGCGTAGGGCCGCTGCTGTGACCTGTTGTCCGGCCCCGATGATCTTCTGGCCGATGGCAATTCCAGAAACAGGACTGACCCCCGTCTTGCCCTCTGCCAGATCCAGGGGCTCAGACTTGAAGCTGCCAGATTGGACAATAGCTCGCTGGAAAAGGCCCTTGGCCCGGGGACTGGTCAGCAAGGTCGCCACGTTCTGACCGCCGGCGCTTTCACCAAAGATTGTCACCCGGCTGGTGTCGCCGCCGAAGGTCGCACCGTTCTGCTGAATCCATTCCAGGGCGCGGATCTGGTCGAGGGTCCCGAAATTGGCCGAAGCATCTTCAGGGATGGTGCCGCCGTCCCGTAGAGCCGGATGGGCGAACCAGCCTAGAGCGCCCAGACGATACTGAACCACCACCACCACGACCTTGAAGCGCGCGGCTAGGGCGGAGCCATCATATTGATCGGCACGGCCCCAGGTGTTGGACCCACCATGGATCCACATCATGATCGGCAGTTTGGCTTTAGCTGCTGCCTCCCCCGTCATAGGCGGGGCGTAGACGTCCAGATAGAGACAGTCTTCCTGGCCGGCGACCTGACCAAACTTAGCCTTGTCGACCCCATCCATGGCGCTGAGCTGCTGTGGGCACCAGGGCGCAGGCTTGGTTGATATCCGCGGCGCGGTCCAGGCGTCGGCCGGACGGGGTGCCCGCCAGCGCAGGTCGCCCACCGGCGGCTTGGCGAAAGGAATGGCCCGCCAGGCCTGGGCACCGGTATCTACATCCACATAACCCACCACCGGACCATCGTGCAGGGTCCGCGCGGTGGCGGGATCGGCGGCAATCTGCGCATACGCCGAAAAGGCCGACGATAGGGTCAGACAAGCTAGGATGGAGACGATGCGCTTCATTGAGACCTCGGGGGATTAACGCCCGAACGATTAGGGGTTTTGATCGCCATCGCCAATGGCAGAATTGGCTAGAAGCTGCCGCGCATGCCCAGATAGATCCCGCGGCCCACGGAGCCATAGTCACGGGTGGGCTCATAGCGGCGATCAAACAGGTTCTCCACTCGCCCATAGACCTCGACGCCTGACCGCAAGGGATAGGACAGCCGCAGGTCCGTAAGGGCGTAGGCCTTCAGGCGATAGGTGTTGGCGGCGTCTTCAAAGCTCTCCCCCACATATCGCATGCCGAGGCCCAGGCTGACGCCGGACGCCGTAAGATAATCGGTATTCAGATTCGCCTGCTGTTTAGGGCGACGGGCGAGAGACTTACCTCGATTGGGCGATGAAGACCCCTGGTTGGTGGCGTCCACAAAGGTGTAGTTACCGCTGAGGGTCAGATCCTCGATCCTGGCGTCCGCCGTCAGTTCAACTCCCTGGGCCCGGGTGCGGGCAATATTGTCGTAATAGCCATATCTACTGACACCATTAGGACGGCACACAGCGCTGGTGGCCCCGAAGGCGCAGGAGACGAAATCGATCTGGTCCTGGGTCTGACGCTGAAAAACCGTCGCAGAGACCACGCTGTTCACGCTGTCGAACCTGTGTTCAATCCCGAGATCGCCACTATTGGCGGACTCTGGCGCAAGGCTTGGCGTCCCGTATTCGCTATAGAGTTGGTAAAGGGTCGGGGCCTTGAAGCCTTGAGCGAAGCTGGCCCGCAAAACGGTGGCCTCGTCGGGCAAACGCCAGGCCAGGGCGACCTGGCCTAGGGTGTGATCGCCGAAAGCGTCGTGGCGATCATGACGCAGGCCCGTCGTCAGGGTAAGGCCTGAGACAACATCCCCGATCGCTTGGGCATAGAAACTTGTAAGTCCCGTATGAGCGATGGCCGCTATGGGGTGCGGATTATAGGCACTGGGGGCCGCCGTGTGCGCCCGCGAGGTCTCCCGCTCAGCGCCAACGGTCGCTTGCCAATTGGGGGTAAGCTCGATGATACCCTGATATTCCAAACGCCGGGTCTCGCCACGGGTCTGATAGGTTAGAGCGGTCACAGCTTGGGTTGGGTCAAAGCTGTCTGTGTCCGTAGCTGTCTGGGAAAGCCCCAGCCGGTTCTTTAGACGACCGTCCGCCAAGGGGAAGCTGAGACCCAGATAGCCAAGTTTGGTTTCAGTGCGGCTGTATTCGCTGTCATCGGCGAAGGCGTATTCGGGCGGCGGAAAGCCGTCGATCTTGACCCGACCCCGAGACCAAAGGCCTCGCAGATCCAGACGGATATCGCCTATTACATCATAGCTGGCACGGCCTGACAGGCCCTGATGTCGATAACCGTCAGCCTCCAGGCCGCCGCGATAAGCCGAAACGCCGGTATTTGCGAAGCTTTCCCCCGACAGGCTCCAGGACAGACCCTCGGTCACGCCGCTGATGCTCAGCCGACCATCCGCCTGACCAAAGGACCCGCCCTCCAAGCTCGCCGCGCCCTCAAGTGCCTTGGTGGGCATGGGCGTCACGATATTGACCACACCGCCGATGGCTTGGCTGCCCCACAGAGTCGATTGCGCCCCACGCAAGACCTCAATAGACGCCACCGGCCCCGCCAGAAGATTTGCAAAATTATAAGCGCCACCCGCCGAGGAGGGGTCGTTCAGCTTGATGCCATCAACCAGAACCACGGTCTGGTCAGTTTCAGCGCCGCGAATTCTGACAGAGGTCACACCACCGATTCCCCCATTTCGACTGACGCCGACCCCAGGCAGGGTCGCCAGGAGATCAGAGATCACCACAGCTTGGTGGGCCTTCAGCTCGGCTGAGGTCACCACAGACACCTGTTGGCCTAGCCGATCTAGGGCTTGCGGCGTTCGGGTTCCAACAATGACGATCTCAGAGACGGGCGCTTCTGCCCTGGCAGTGAGGGGGTTGATAAGTGTGAGGGCCGTTGCGGCCTGCAAAATAGTCTTCATGGGTGTATCCCGGTCAAGCGATGGCGAACCCCCGCTTGCACGGAGGCTCAAGGAAACATCGCCGCTCGGGAAATCCCGTTCGCTCGGCGCACCCCGGCCGGTCGAAGGACGATCGCGCCGGGCAGGTCTCCTGGCTTGCGGGTCAACGCCCTTTGCACGTCGCCTTCCCAGATCCGGACCGAATGGGTCCCTTTCCAGTGGCATATGACGCGCGGGCTCGCCGCTTACAGTTGCGGGGGCAGTCCGGGATTTTCACCCGCGTTCCCTTTTCATCCCCGTCTCCGGGGAACCTGACGCAAGGGTTAGGTTAGCTGCCCATCTGCCATAGGCGCAACGAAAAAGGCCGCCCTCTCGGGCGGCCTCTGCGAATTCGGAGCTTTCGCTCAATCTTAAGCGGCGGCGGTCTCGGCCAACTTAGCCTTCAACTGACGCTTGATCTTCAGGGCGCGGGGCGACAGCACGTCGTCGTCAGCCTTGACCAGGAAGGGATCCAGGCCACCGCGGAAGTCCAGGGTGCGAAGGGCCGCATTGGTGATGCGCAGCTTGAAGCTTTGACCGAGGGCATCGGACTGCAGGTTGACCGGAGCCAGGTTCGGAAGGAACCGGCGCTTGGTCTTTACATTGGAGTGGCTCACATTGTGGCCGACCATGGGGCCGACCCCGGTGAGTTCGCAGCGACGCGACATAGCAGTCATCCAGGCAAAATAATTGGGTTCGAACGGGCAAGCCCGCGCGGAAGAGCGGCGATATAGGGCAAGGCTGGCCGCCACGTCAAGGCAGGGTAGGCCCCAAGGCGGCAGACTCTTGGGAATCTGTTCCACCACCCCCCTTGCTGCAACGCGGTTGGTTTGTGGTTAATGCGCGTTAAGCTACAATATGTCGTAGTGAACATATGCCGAATTGGCGGAAGTCACCGATTCGGTCCTGATTCGTTTCGTCCGCGTTCCGAGAATTAACCATAGCCGTTTACGAAGCGGACGGCACTTGCGGACTCTTCTGCATAACCTATTGTTTTTGTGTAATTCTCATCGAAAATTCCCTGCGGAATATCGGATGGGGATGTGCACCCAAGAGCTGGCTCCTCCATCTGGCCTCTTCAGAACTGGTCTCACGGGCGATGACGTGCGATTTCGGGACCTGAGTTTCCGTTCCGAAGAGCCAAATCATGCAAAGTCGCCGTAACCTCCTGGCCTCCGTTGCCGCCCTTGGTGCCGTCGTCGCCCTGCCCCGCGCAGCTCAGGCAGCAACGCCCACCGGCGAAGTGGCTAAGATGTATGCCCTGTTCGACGACTTCATGGACATGTCTCTGCGAGATTCCCCGGTGCTGACCTCAAGCCTCGGTCTCGACAAGGGGACCCTGGCCTGGACCAAGTCGGAACTGGGCGACGCCTCTCTGACCGCCATCGCCGATAGCAAACGCACAACATCGCGCAAACTCGCCCAGCTCCGCGCCATAGATCGCAGCAAGATCTCTGGGGTCGACGCCATCACCTATGACACGGTCGCCTTTACCCTTGAGGTGGAAGACGAGGGCAATCACCGGTTCGATTATGGCGGCGGCGGATCGGGCGCCCCCTTCGTCCTTTCCCAGCTGAGCGGGGCCTATCAATCTATTCCCGATTTCATGGACAACCAGCACACGATAGAAACCAAGGCTGACGCAGACGCCTTCCTTGCGCGCATGGGTGCCTTCGCCGTCTTGCTGGATGCGGAAGCCGAAATTGTCCGCCACGACGCCGGGCTTGGCGTCATTGCACCCGACTTCGCCATCGACCGGGCCCTAGGCCAGTACAAAGCCATGCTGGCCACACCCGCCTCAGAGACAACCCTGGTCAAGAGCTTGGTTCGGCGGACGGCGGAGAAGTCTATTTCCGGCGATTGGGCCAAGGAGGCCTTGGGTCTCTATAATGATCGCGTCCATCCAGCCCTGGCGCGGCAGGCCGAACTCTTGGAGTCCTTGCGTCCCAAGGCGGTACACGATGCCGGCTGCTGGCGCCTGCCAGACGGTGAGGCCTATTACGAGACGTCGCTCAAGCTCTACACCACCGCCAAGATCACCCCCGACGAGGTCCATAAGCTGGGGCTGGACATGGTTGCCAGCCTGAGCGCTGAGGCTAACCTCCTGATGAAGAAGATCGGCTATTCCAAGGGCACGGTGGGAGAGCGGTATCGCGCCTTGGCGAGCGATCCGAAAATGCTTTACCCCAATACCGATGCGGGCAAGGCCGAGCTGCTGGCGCACCTGAACGGTCTGATCAAGTCCGTGGCAGCCAAGCTTCCAGCCTATTTCGGACAACTGCCCAAGGCACCTCTTGAAATTCGCGGAGTTCCTAAGGCCATCGAGGCTGGTGCGCCCGGAGGCTATTATGACTCCCCGCCTCTGGATGGCAGCCGACCTGGAATCTATTGGATCAATCTTCGCGACACAGCGGAAAATCCCAAGTGGGGTCTGCCAACCCTGTCCTATCACGAGGGGATTCCAGGCCATCATTTGCAGCTGGCCCTGAGAAATGAAGCCGAAGCCCTGCCCCTCATCCGGAAGGTCCAAGGCTTTTCTGGCTATAGCGAGGGGTGGGCCCTCTATGCCGAGACCTTGGCCGTGGAAATGGGCATGTATGACAAGGACCCGGTGGGCCATATCGGCATGCTGCACGACGCCTTGTTCCGCGCCGTTCGTCTCGTGGTGGATAGTGGCATGCATGCCAAGCGCTGGAGCCGCGAACAGGCCCTGAAATACTATATCGATCACATCGGCGATGCGGAGCCGGCGGCGATCACCGAGATTGAGCGCTACGCCGTTTGGCCAGGCCAAGCCTCCAGCTATATGGTCGGCAAGATCACGTGGTTGCGGGGTCGCGAGCGCGCCAAAAAGGCGCTGGGGTCCAGGTTCGATATCCGCGCCTTTCACGACGCAGGCCTGCTAGCCGGTGGGGTTCCCCTGACGGTGCTGGACAAGGTCATAGACGACTACATCGCCGCTGCAAAAACGCGCTGACATGGAAATTTCACGGGGGTAGAGCGCAGCAGCGCTTGCCCCGCTCTGATTCCCACTCCAACTTCGGGTCATGAGCCACCGCCCCACCGGCGCGGCCCCTGCCCGTCTTGTAGCGGTCCTGGGCCCGACCAATACCGGCAAGACCCATTTGGCCGTCGAACGGATGCTGGGCCATGCCTCCGGCATGATCGGCCTGCCCCTGAGGCTCCTGGCCCGGGAAATCTATGATCGGGTCGTGAAGGCGAGAGGCGCAAGTCGGGTCGCACTGATCACCGGCGAAGAGAAGATTGTCCCACCGCGGGCCGTCTATTTCATCTGCACGGTCGAGGCCATGCCGCTAAGCCGCGAGGTAGAGTTCCTAGCGGTGGACGAAATCCAGCTCTGCGCCGATCCCGAACGGGGCCATGTCTTCACCCACCGCTTGCTGCACGCCCGAGGCAAGTATGAAACCATGCTGATGGGTGCCGGGACCATGGCACCCCTCATCCGAAAATTGCTGCCCAAGGCCGAGATCCTGACCCGGGAGCGATTCTCAAACCTGACCTATGCTGGGTCAAAAAAGCTAACCCGCCTGCCCCGTCGTAGTGCCATCGTCGCCTTTTCGGCTGACCAAGTCTACGCCATTGCCGAGCTGATCCGCCGTCAGCGGGGCGGCGCGGCTGTGGTCATGGGCTCACTCAGTCCCCGCACCCGCAATGCCCAGGTCGCCCTCTATCAGTCGGGTGAGGTGGACTTTCTGGTTGCGACTGACGCCATCGGCATGGGCCTAAATATGGATGTCGACCATGTGGCCTTTGCTGGGCTGCGCAAGTTCGATGGGCAACGGACCCGTTTCCTGGTCCCCCAGGAGGTCGGGCAAATCGCCGGTCGAGCCGGGCGCTATCGCACAGATGGAACCTTCGGCGTCACCGGCGAGTGCGAGGACATGGACGCTGACCTGGTGGAGTCGGTCCAGGAGCATCAGTTTGAACCGGTCATCGCCGCTGAATGGCGAAATGCCGAGCTAGACTTCACCTCCCTGCCAAACCTCATGAAATCCTTAGCGAGGGGACCTCATCGCGAGGGACTGACCCTGTCGGCAGAATCTCTGGACGAGATCACCCTCAAACGACTGGCCGGAGACGCCGATATCGTCGACCGCTGCAGGGACCGGACGGCGCTCACCAAGCTTTGGGATGTCTGTCAGATGCCCGACTTCCGAAAGACCAGCACAGAGGAGCATCAACGGCTAGCCAAGGAATTCTTCTTCTGGCTGACAAATCACGGTCGACGGATTCCACCAAAATGGATGGCAGATCAGCTAAGCCACCTTGATCGTATAGATGGTGAAATCGACACGCTATCTGCGCGGCTGGCCAGTGTGCGGACCCTGGCCTATGTGGCGAACCGACCCGACTGGTTGGCAGATGCTTCAGGCTGGCAGGGCCAGACCCGGACCCTGGAAGATAAGCTCTCAGACACCCTGCACGAGAAGCTGATGGCCCGGTTTGTCGACCGCCGGACCAGCGCCCTCATGCACGGCCTGCGGGTCCGAGAAGAGGTCCTTGCTGGGGTCGGATCCGACGGTGCCGTGACAGTGGAAGGCCAGTATGTCGGGCGGCTGACAGGCGTTCAGTTCGAGGCTGAGCGTGGCGAGACCCTCTTGGCAGAAAAGGCGCTGCGGGCCGCTGCCGCGGCCGCTGTAGGGCCTGAAATCAACAAGCGCTTGGGCCAGCTGGCGGCAGATGATGATCAGGCCTTCAGTCTGGGGCGAGAGGGCTTAATCCTTTGGCGCGGCCAGGCGGCAGGCGCGATCGCAGGGGGGGCGCCTTTCTCACCGAGGGTGCGCCTTTTTGGCGACCTGGGTCATCCCGCCCCGCGGGAGCGGGCGCAAAGGCGGATGGAGGCCTTTCTGGCTGCAGAGGCTGGGCGGCGGCTGGGTCCCCTGAAAATACTAGAAGAGGCCCTCTCTTCGGGGCAGATCAAGGGCATTGCCCGGGGCCTCGCCTTTCGGCTGATCGAGGTCGGCGGAGCCATGGATAGGGCCAGCGTCAGGGAAGAGGCCAAGGCCTTGAGCCCCCTTGAACGCCGCATGCTTAAAAGTCTCGGCGTTCGACTGACCGCCTTTTCCATCTACCTGCCAGCGCTCTTGAAGCCCCATGCAAGACACTTGGCCCAGGGTTTTGTCGATCGGAGCTGGCGGCCTTCCGCGGAGGGCTTGAGCCCCCTGCCCAGCGGAAACATCGACCCAAAGGTGCTTTCTGCCCATGGCCTGCGGGCCGTTGGTCGCTGGGGTGTGCCCATTATGGATCTGGACCGGCTTGATGACCTCATCCGCGCCGCGCCGCGCCTTGGCCAAGGCACGGTGGTCGGGCCCGAGATTGCGTCCCAGCTCGGCTGGGGCGAGGCAGAGATGCGGGACATCCTTCGCGCGCTTAATTTCGCGCCAACCGCAAAACCGAAGCCTGGTGAGCCCACAGCCTGGAGGCGTCGCTCGGAGATTAAGCCATCGGTGCCAACACCCGTCCGACCGGCCTCGCCCTTCGCCGCCTTAGAAGCCCTGAAATCAACGCCCAGCCCGGTCAGACGCCACAAACGTCGGCGGAGGACTAGGGCTGTCTCGCCATGAGCGAGGCGTCTGTTCGTTCAGATGTCTGGCTCTGGCGCGCCCGGTTCTTCAAGACCCGCTCCCTGGCTGCGAGATTTGTCGATGAGGGTCGGGTCCGTTTGACCCGGTCTGGTCAAGAAAGCCGGCTCGATAAGTGCGCCCGCCCGGTAAAACCTGGGGATCAATTGGTCTTCGCCAATGGCGGAAGGATCGTTGCCGTGCGGGTTGAAGCCTTAGGCGATCGCAGAGGACCACCCGATGAGGCCCGCGCCCTCTATTCCCAGGTCGAGACCAGCTAGTTGAAGACGATGTCTTCGATAGATCGGTCGGCTTGCAATCGGATCAGGACATCGGCGCGCTGAGGAGCCTCCGCCTGCAAGGCCCGCGTTACACGTTCATAATGCGCGACAAAACGCCGGACAGCCGCCTCGTCCATCAAGCCCTGGATTGAGGCCCCAGCTTTAAGCAGACGTGCGCGCAGCTTATCTTCCTGTTCGAGGCGCCAGTCCGGCACGACGTCAAAGCTGGGAGCCCGAAGGAAGACAAAAGCATCGAGCTTGGCAAAAAGGTCAGCATAGGGTCCCTGGAGTTGGGCGTTCACAAACCCTCGCCATGTCCCGTCGGGGTCATGGACAGACTCCAGCTGATTGATAGGCGCTACAAGATCCGCCGGCGGTTGGGGGCGGGCACCGACACACCATCCTTCAAATAGGACCACATCCACTGGAGAGGCGACCTCAGACAAAGCGCTCTGTGGCAAGGGATCATCCATTGCCTTGTCAAACCGAGGAAGCCGAACGCGCCCCTCCTGGCCCAGAGCCTGGAGAAGCTGGAGGCCCGCTTGTACATTATGGGTTCCCGGAACGCCGCGGGTTGCCAGAAGGGGGTGTACCTTGCCTGCCAGGGCTTGGCGCTCAGCGCGCGACAGGTAGAGGTCATCCAGCGAAAGGGTGACAACCCGCACGCCCCGGATCTCCAAAACCTTGGCCAAGGCCGCAGTCAGCGTAGACTTGCCACTGCCTTGCGCACCACAGATACCCATGACGAAGAGGCCCTTCCCCTTGGCCGACTGAATTCGGGTCGCCAAGGGCTCAACGACGGTTTGAATCATTAGGGCATAGGTATGGGGCAATCCTTCCTGGGAGAGGAAATCATCAATCCAGGCGGGAGGGTGCGGGCTTTGCAAGATGCCAAGCTCCAGTGGAAGTGCAGCGCTTATCGGCCCAGTTTAAGGAATGAGCGCAATTGCGTTGGTGATCAAGTTGATCAGAAAGCCCTGCAAGCGGCCAAAGGAAGCAGCTAGAGCGACGGACAGGACGCCAATGATCACCCCATACTCGATCAAGGTCGCTCCCTGCTCATTGGCAAGAAAACGCTTCAGATAAGATCGCGCAGCCAAGCGACCAGGGGCGCGTCCGCGGGCGGCATGGGATAGTCCGTGAGGTTCGCCGGCTTCACCCATGCAATGGCTGTGTGCTCCTTGGCCGTCACGAGACCTTCCCACCGACGACAGAGGAAAAGTGGCATCAGAAGGTGAAAAGACTCATAATCGTGGGTCGCAAAAACGAATGGCGCGAGACAAGACTGCCTGACGGTAATGCCAAGCTCTTCATTTAACTCACGAATGAGACAAGATGCTGGCGTCTCACCTGCCTCGACCTTGCCACCGGGAAACTCCCATAATCCAGCCAGAGCCTTGCCCGGAGGCCGCTGACAGATCAGCACGCGGCCATCCACGTCAATCAGGGCAGCGGCAGCCACGAGAAGGATGTTTTTTTCCTCAGACATGCTTCGTCCTTCGCGGAGTTATGAGGGCTTGGCAAGAGCATCAGATCAGCCCGCCTTTCCCATGACCTTGACTTTACCTGTGGAAAAGTCCACTTCCCCGCTGCGCTGCAGCATCTGTGGCGATATCGGCGTTCCAGTCGCGTGTTGGCCCTATTGATCGGTCCAAACTGTCGAGCGCCCTGAAGAGATCGCATCGATCGTCCCGCCACGCGGGGGCTTTCCTAAAATGACCCGCGCTCCGCGACCCAGGCAAGACGCCTGCGGCCGCTTTCGGCGCATTTGTGAAAGACATGAAGTTTTGACTCAATTTTCCGACCTCGGCCTCGACAAGTCCCTGCTCAAGGCACTTGCCGACGAGGGGTACACCAAGCCCACCCCCATTCAGGCACAAGCCATTCCTGGCGTTATGGCTGGCAAGGACCTTCTGGGCATCGCCCAGACGGGCACGGGCAAGACCGCCGCCTTCGCCCTGCCCATCCTTCAGCGCTTGGCCGCTGACCGTAAACCTGCCCATCGGCGCTCCTGCCGCGTCCTAGTGCTGTCGCCCACTCGTGAGCTCGCCACACAGATCGGCGAGAGCTTCAAGACCTATGGCAAACACATGGGCGTCTCGGTCGCCGTCGTGTTCGGCGGCGTGAAGTACGGCGGTCAGATGCGGGCCATGGCACCAGGGGTTGACGTGCTTGTCGCCACCCCCGGTCGCCTGCTCGATCACTTGGGCGAAAAGACCATCACCCTGGCAGGCGTCGAAATTTTCGTCCTGGATGAAGCCGACCAAATGCTCGACATGGGCTTCATCGTGCCAATCCGTAAGCTGGTGAAGTACCTGCCAAAAGAGCGCCAGAACCTATTCTTCTCGGCCACCATGCCCACCGAAATCGGTAAGCTGGCTGGGGAACTGCTCAACCCGAATCCCTTGAAGGTGTCTGTGGCACCCCAGGCCACCACGGTCGAAAAGGTCAACCAGAAGGTCATCTTCGTTGAGAGCGCCCGCAAGCGCGCCCTTTTGGCTGAACTGTTCGCCGAAAAAGAGTTCAAGCGGGTCATCGTCTTTACGCGGACCAAGCGTGGCGCAGACCGGGTGGCCAAGTCTCTGGAGCAGGGCGGCGTGGATGCAGCCTCGATCCATGGCGACAAGAGCCAGGGTCAGCGGGAACGCGCCCTGGCCGCCTTCAAGGCTGGTGAGGTTCGCGCCCTGGTGGCCACCGACATCGCAGCCCGCGGCATTGACATCGATGCCGTAAGCCACGTGGTCCAGTTTGAACTACCCAATGTGCCGGAAAGCTATGTCCACCGGATCGGCCGGACGGCCCGCGCCGGGGCCGGCGGTTCAGCTGTCGCCTTCTGCGGCGAAGAAGAGCGTAACCTGCTGCGCGACATCCAAAAGGTCACTCGCCAGACCATTCCCTCCGAAGACCGACGCGGCGATCGCGGTCTCTCCGTCATGACCGCACACATGCCAGCTGAAGCGCCAGCTGATGAGCGTGAACGTGGCGAACGGGGCGGCAATGGCGGCGGGCGCACCAATAATCGGGGCGGACGCAATGGCGGTGGCGGCGAGCGCAAGCCGGAAGGCCGCTCTGATCTGCCTCCAGCCCTGCGCAAACAACGTGCCCGTCCGGCCCGTGCCGGCGGCAATGGTGGTGGCCAAGGGACCGGCGGCGGAACCCCGGCAAGTAGCCGCCCGACGGGCGAACGCGCCTCCACCACGCCCATCAGCCAGAGCAAGTTCCAGGGCCCTAAGCGGGCAGCGGAACCGGCCAAACGCTGGAGCCCAGTAGACTAGGGCGACATCAGCTTAAGGGGCGGCGGGGCTATACCCCTGCCGCCTTCACCAGCTAGGAACCTATGACCGATAGTCCCCGTTAATGGCCACGTACTGCTTTGTCAGGTCGCAGGTCCAGACCGTCGCCGCACCCTTGCCGACACCCACGTCAACGCTGACCTCGAGCTCAGCGTTTTTCATATAGGCGCTCATCTTGGCCTCGTCATAGGTGGGCGAGATCAGGCCGTCCTGAGCGGCGATCAGGGGTCCAAACTGGACCTTGATCCGGTCGCGATCGATGGGCTCGTCAGCGCGGCCAACCGCCATAACGATCCGTCCCCAATTGGCGTCTTCGCCGGCGAAGGCGGTCTTGACCAGGGGGCTTTCGGCGATGGTGCGGGCGATCTTGCGGGCCGAAGCCGGGCTCTCGGCGCCGGTAATGGTCACCTTGACGAACTTAGACGCGCCCTCCCCATCCCGAACCAGCTGCTGGGCCAGGTCCAGCAGGACAGCCTCCAGCTTCTCACGAAAATCGGCCAAGCGACGATCACCGGCTCGGCTGATCTTCGGGGCGCCAGATTGACCCGTGGCGAAGAGCAGCAAGGTGTCATTTGTAGACCTGTCGCCGTCCACCGTGACGCAGTTAAAGGTCGTGCGGGTGTAGAGGCTGACCAGGGTTTGCAGAGCCGCAGGGGCTATGGCTGCGTCTGTCGCCACAAAGGCCAGCATGGTGGCCATGTCCGGGGCGATCATGCCCGAGCCCTTGCAAATCCCGGCGATCTTCACCTT
>CAITHQ010000185.1 GCA_903892305.1 uncultured Alphaproteobacteria bacterium | reverse complement strand
CTGGAATTAGCAAGTGCCGTAAGGCCCTGGGCACGAATACCCGCCACAGCCTGGATTACAATGAGTATGAAGAGTAAGCCCACCGCGTAGGCTAGCATGCTGAGTTCTATAGACATTTTTCGCCCCTTGTAACGAACCGGGCTTCAGGATGGCCCGACTTAAAGTTTGACCTTCCGTCCGCAGCAAGACAGCGTCAACCTTGTTCGCTAAACAGACCCTTACCGCTTCAGTGACCAAACCAGGAGTTATGCATGCGCCGCACCTATCTTACCCTTGGTCTTCTCGGACTGACCCTCGCGGCATGTGGACAATCGGGGTCCGTTGACCCTTTCGCCGGTTTCGGTCCCAATCCGACCCTTCCCGACCCCAAGAAGGGCCTGCTGCCCCAGGTCGCCATTGCCAAGGTCGCCCCCTGGAGCGCGGGTGAACACCCGAAGGTGCCGGACGGGTTCGAAATTACCCGCTTTGCTGAAGGACTTGATCACCCGAGGTGGGTCCATGTCCTGCCCAACGGTGATGTCCTGGTGGCGGAATCGTCCTCTGAGTCCAAGCCGCCTAAGACCTTCCGAGATCGTGCAGCCGCATGGATCATGAAGGGTGCCGGGGCCAATACGAAAAGCCCAAACAAGATCATCCTGCTCCGGGACGCTAATGGCGACGGGGTGGCAGAACTGAAGACTGTCTTTGCCGAGGGCATTAAGCGCCCGTTCGGCATGGCTCTGGTCGGTCAGACGCTCTACGTTGCCGCCGACAATGCTATTGTCAGCTATCCCTACAAGGACGGTGACACCCATGTGGATGGCCCCGGGGAAAAGGTCTTCGACCTACCCGGCGATCCGATCAACCACCACTGGACGAAGAACATAATCGCCAGCCCTGACGGAACCAAACTCTACGCAACCGTCGGCTCCAACTCCAATGTCGGCGAAAACGGCATGGCCGCTGAGGCTGGCCGGGCTGAGATCACCGAATTCACCCTGCCCAAGGGGCCAAGCCGCCCCTTCGCAACAGGGATCCGCAACCCCAACGGTCTGGACTATGAGCCCGTCACCGGTGCCCTTTGGACCGCTGCCAATGAACGCGACGAGATCGGTCCAGACCTGGTCCCGGACTATATGACCAGCGTTAAGGACGGTGCCTTCTATGGCTGGCCCTACAGCTATTATGGCCAGCACGTGGATGTCCGTATCCAGCCGCAAAGGCCAGACATGGTCGCCAAGGCCATTGCCCCCGACTTTGCCCTGGGCCCCCATACAGCCTCACTGGGTCTGGCCTTCTACAAGGCAGACAGCTTTCCGGAACACTATCGCGGCGGGGTCTTTATCGGCCAGCACGGGTCTTGGAACCGCAAGCCTCTCAACGGCTATCGCGTCGTCTTTGTGCCCTTTGCGAACGGCAAGCCGGTCAACCGCCCTGAAGTCTTCCTAAGCGGCTTCCTGAGCGACAAGGGCGAAGCTCGCGGCCGGCCCGTCGGCGTGGCGGTTGATAAGACAGGCGGCCTACTGGTCGCCGACGATGTTGGTGCCATCATCTGGCGGGTCAGGGCGAAACCACTTCAGGTCAAAGCGTCTTCTTGATCCGGATCAGGAAGCTGCGGCCGAACTCAAGGTCCCTGTCGTCGGTGTAGGACAGGGACGAAGTGCCACGGGGACCGGCATAGACCTCCCGGATTCGCTTGGCATTGCGCTCGCCCAGGTTTTGCACTTCCATGCGTAGAAGAAGGTCCGACCGCAGTCTGGTTTCGGCGTAAACCCAAACGGAGGTTCCGACCTTTTTCGTTTCTATTTCCGATAGCCTGTAGGCACGCTCGCGGAAGCCTCCGGCAAAGATTTCGACGCCCCAGTTAGTCTTCAGCTTTGGAAGATCCTGATTGAAATGTAGCTCCCAGTCGACGGGGTGGAGGTTCGAAATTTCCCGGCGGCGTCCGGTGGCAGGGTCCAGGACCGACGTAAACCTGCGGGTCACCTGGCCCTTCAACTGCGCGGCATTCAATCCAAATCTTTGCAAGGGAACAGCCAGACTGGCCACAACCTCGTCACTGGTCCCGTTGCCGATATTGCCCGGCGCATCGGCGACAGCCACGCCCTTCACATAGATGGGAGCCCGATCAATTACATCGGTAAGTTCAGAATGGCGCAGGGTCAGAATAGCCGCCCCGCTTTTCCAGAACCGATGCTCAAAGGCCGCCTCGGCGACCCAGGATTGCTGCGGCGAAAGGTTTGGATTGCCTGCAAGAACCGCCCCGGTGCTCACCGCCGACGACGACGCAATATAGTCATCAAAATTCAGCTGGCTGACTTCACGCTCAATCCGGACGCGCACTTGGTCAGAGGAATCGGGCGACCATGTCAACCCGAACCTTGGCTTGAGGAAGCTGAGAGATTTTTCAAGGACCAGATCCCCGGTCGAGGCTATGGTCGAACTCTCTTCACGGACTTGGCCTTCAACCTTGAGGGTCGGGGACAGGGACATGGTCGCCTGCACCGAAGCTTCTCCACGCTTCTCTTCGACCCGCACATTGGCCGCTGGTAGGGCAACCTTCGCGCCGTTCTGGATAAACCTTGTGGTGCTGTCCAATCCGTTGAACGCGCCCTCGACGTAGGCCTCAAGCGCCAGACGGTCAGACTGCGTTCTGCGCACCAGAACCCGCCCGACGGTTTCCGTCAGCTTCTTGTCGGACTCGAAATCACGATTCACGGCCGCCGATTCAAAATGGGCCTTGGTATCGTTATTGTTCCATTGCTGGAAAAAGACAGCCTCGAGGCCGCCCTTTGCCCCCAGACCATGGGAATATCGAGCTCCAAATTCACCCTGCAACTTATCCTGGGTGTCGTATTCGTACTCCCGGCCCCCTGGGATAGACAGCCGGTCGGTGATTTCGGCACTGTAGGGATTTGGCATGTAGGCTGCGTTCAGTTTCAGCCGACCGCCATATAGAGGGGTCTCGAAGGCCCCGATGATGTACTTTCTCTTGCCCCCTGCATCCGCATCAACCTGGCTGCGGATCAGCACAACACCACCAGGTGTCACCCGCGTCCGGCGCCCGTCGCCGAGGAGGTCGTCGGGTCCGGACCCCAGAACTGTGGAAACTTCGAGCAGTTTTCCATTCCAGCGCCACTGACCTTCAGCCCGCAGACCGTTCATGGTGCGGCCATCATAGATGTTCCAATTGGTCGCGCTCAGCGCGCCCCGGAAACCTGATTGGGATTTGCGGACGACATTGGCCACCACAGTGCGGCCACGCATGTCGATGCCTGGCGCGCTACCCCGAATGACATCGACCCGCAATACCGACGCTGCAGGCATCCTTCGAAGGAGGTCGTCAAGGGTGTCATTCTTGGAGACGACCGGTTCACCATCAATGAGAACATTCCCGCCGCCACCTTCAAGTCCGCGGACAACGACACCCCTGTCGAAGGTGAACCCTGGCAGCCGCTGCACCATATCCAGGGCCGTGTTGGGTCCTGTCTCGGCAAAGTAAGCTGAGGAATAGGAAATCACACCGGCCTGGGCAGCATCGGCCGCATGGGCTGCCCCTGAAATCATCAAAGAAGCGGCAATCGCCGCCATGCCCATAAAACGCATATCTTGAGGCCCCCGCCCCGCCCTTTAATCAGGGCTCGGTGATTGCAAATGGCTAAAATCGAAATAGGCAGGCGACTGGCCCAATTCATCCGATCACCCGATAGTGTTCCCCTCGCACCGGATGCCAAATTGCGCAAGCGCTGAAGGCACCTAGAGGGCTGGCTAGACCCGGCCCATCACCGGAATGAGCGCGCCGGTCACCACCTGTGCCTCTGGGGACACAAGAAACAGCATGACGGCAGCGAGATCCCTTGGAGAAACCCAGGCGCTGAAATCAGCGTCAGGCATGTCCAGACGATTGGCTGGGGTGTCGAGGATGGACGGGAGCACGGCATTGACGGTCACACCGTCACCCTTGAGTTCTTCAGCTAGACTTTCCGTAAGCCGATGCACGCCCGACTTAGCTGCGGCATAGGCTCCCATGCCCGCTGCGGCCTTGATGGCACCGTTGGCACCGACATTGACAATCCTGCCGGCCTTGCTGAGCCGGAGATATGGCATGGCAGCGCGACTGGCATTAACGGCCGTGGTGACGTTCATGGCATACAGCCTGTCCCAGGCGGCGGGATCGCCATCCTCGAGAGTCTGCCAGACAAAACCACCCGCCACATTGATCAGAGCATCAAGGCCATCGTAGGTTTCAAAGGCTGCCGCGAGGGCCTTGCCTGCAGACCCCTTATCCGTCAGGTCCACACCACCCTGAACCAGAGGCGTTCCGCAGGCCGCGACCAGGCCATCTGGCGGGGTCGCAGCACTGTCGATCAGGACCAGACGATTCCCCTGCTCCGCCGCGAGCCGAGCTACGGCGGAGCCGAGGACGCCGAACGCGCCTGTTATAGCTATGACGCGTCCGGCCATGTCGATCTTAGAGACGTTCGACGATGGTCACATTGGCCATGCCGCCGCCTTCGCACATGGTCTGGAGACCATACTTGCCACCGCGCGACTGTAGGCCATTGATCAGGGTCGCCATAAGCTTGGTGCCCGAAGCGCCGAGGGGGTGCCCCAGAGCGATCGCGCCGCCATTGACATTGATGCGGGCCGCGTCGACGCCGAGGTGCTTCATGAAGGCTACTGGGACCGAACCGAAAGCCTCGTTGACTTCGAACAGGTCAATGTCGTCGATCTTCATGCCGGCCTTCTTCAGGGCGCGTTCAGTGGCCGGGATGGGGGCTTCTAGCATGATCACCGGGTCGTGGCCCAACAGGGACAGGTGATGGATGCGGGCCAGGGGCTCGACGCCCAAGTCCTTGAGGCCCTTTTCCGAGACAACCATGACGCCCGAGGCACCGTCGCAAATCTGGCTGGAGGAGGCGGCGGTCAGACGGCCGTTTTCACGCAGCAGCTTCACGCCCTTAATGCCTTCGAGGCTGGCGTCGAAGCGGATGCCTTCATCGATCGAATGGATCGAAACATTGCCGTCGGCGTCGGTAATTTCCAGACCGATGATCTCATTCTTGAAGGCACCTGCCT
>CAITHQ010000184.1 GCA_903892305.1 uncultured Alphaproteobacteria bacterium | reverse complement strand
TAGCAGCAGTAGAGAATTGCAACTCGGGGATAATTCTGAAGGTCAATATCTTAGATCCCGTTCCCGCGATCAATATGAAACCGTAAATTGATTAATACATCACGCGAATTTTAGAGGATAAATAATATTAAGCCGAAAATATCATTCAGCGATCTGTATCGAATTCTATGCGGATTACATTCGATTTCACGTATTTCCGGAACCAAAATCATCATCAGTTCAGCATATATGCGAGGCTCAAATCTCTGCTTCGGCGTCTGTAGATGTAGAATTGATCCCAGGTGCCGCCGACATCACCGATGAGATCATAGTCGGTCGCAAGTCGCCCTGAAATCCGCGCCACATGGCTGCCTATGGCACAGCCAAGCTTTAGGCGGGTGTTGGGCATGACGATATATTTCGGTCGGCTATCCAGCGCCTCTCCCAAGGGATCTTGGCTAGGGGTCGGAGAGTCACAGACCAGATGGCCAGCACTGAAATAGGGAGTCTGGGGCATATTGCCGGTGAAGAAATAGATGCTGTAGCCACGGATCGGGATCAGCAGGCTATCGCCGCGCTTCATACCCAAGGCTCTAAGCTTCAGCGCAGCATGCTGGGCAGCTTGAATGTCTGGGGCATTCCTGGCGCCTTTTATGATCAAGGTCTGTTGATTGGCTGCCAGGGTCGCAGCGATAACGGCGACCACTAGCAGGATTTGCACCCCCACTCGCCGCCCTGTGGGAAGCGGCAGGACGTGCTCAATCACGAGGCCCGTCATGATCACGCAGGGTGCGATCAAAGGCACGGCATACCAGACATCTATAAAGACGCAGCTGAACATGCCCAGGACGATAAAGCCCAGCCACAGGGGCAAAAGCCAGGTCAGTTTGGGATCGGTCGCCTGTAAAAGCTGAGGACGGGCACGGGCGAACAAGGTCCCGCCAACCAGCAGAGCCGTCAAGGGGAACACCGCCAGGCAAAAAGTGATCAGTCGGGTGACAATGCCGAAAGGGCCAATGGTGGCGACGGTGCCATGTCCAAAACCCGCTCGCGCCATGGCCAGAAAGCCCGCGTCCTGGATCAGGGCCTGCCCATATCCCGCGAGTTCAAAGGCGATGAGGCACAGCAGAATAGGAACCGCCGCGCTTAGGCTCCAGATGGTCAGGGTCTTGAAGCCCTGACTGGGCTTGGCCGACACCGCCAGCCAAATCATTAATGCTAGAGCTTCGAAGGCCGCCGTCTGCTTGGAAAGCACAGCCAAGCCGATATAGGCACCGCTAAGACAAAGACTGACCCGGTTTTCGGCCTTCTGCGCCTTCACAGCTTCGACCATGGCCCAAACCGTCAGGGCCATCTGGATGGACTGGACTGGGAAATAGACGCCCATCATCGGCAGGCTGAACCCGATATAGAGCAGGCTCGCCCAAAGACCTGCGTGGCCCGGCCTAAATCGCGCGGTAAGCTCAAAAATCCCCAGGGCACCAAGGGCAATAGCCAGAATTTCTACGAGTTTGACCACCCAGATGTGCATACCGAATACGGCCTGCGCCAGGGCGAGGACCACAAAGATCAGCGGCGGCTTGACGTCAAAGCTGGCGGCATAGGGCCATTCCCCCTGCAACCATCTCTGGGAAATGACCGCAAAAAATGCCTCATCGTCATGGACAATGTTGATAAAGGGCAAGCGAACCGCGACCGTGACGGCAAAGAGCAGAGCAAAGACAGCAAGGCCATGAAACCTGACCCTCCCCTCGGGGGCGCTTGCAAACGCTCTGGTGTCGATCATGTCGCTTACGCCTGAGGTCGGGCTGGACCGCAGAGCTAGGCGCTTTACGATTAATTTTCAGTGATGCCCACGGGGCTCAGCGGGGGCACAGTGCCGCAAGCGGCCTAGACCTGAATTGCCTCCGAACACGCCTTGGCCAATGTATAAGGCCTCGCAGAAACCAACCATTCGCCTGTTCGTCCCAAAGGACCCTAGACATGATCGACCAGACCCTCACCCTTCCCGATGGCCGGACGATCGGGTTCAGCGATTATGGCAAGGTCAGCGGCGCACCGGTGATCTGGTGCCATGGGGGACCAGGAAGCCGGCTTGAGGCGGCTGCGGCGGGGGCAGCAGCTCAGGCGCTCGGATTGCGGATCATCAGCATTGATCGGCCTGGCTACGGACTTTCCAGCCTAAATTCTGGCCGCTCCATCGCCGACTGGGTGCCAGATTGCCTGGCGGTAGCCGACGCCCTGGGCCTTGATCAATTCATAACCACAGGCATGTCGACCGGAGGTGCCTACGCCCTATCAGTGGCCGCCCTTGCGCCAAACCGGGTCAAGGCTGTGGTCACCGGCTGCGCCATGACAGACATGCGCCACCCATCAGCCCGGGCCAGCATGCCAGGTCCAACCACCCACGGTATCTGGGATGCACCCAACCGCGAGGCCGCCCTTGAAATTGCCGCAGACACGTTCGGCGAGGACGGCAGCAAGATGATGGGCGGCCTAGAGGGCCTGCCCGCAGCTGATCTCGCCTTCCTGACCCATCCAGACTACGCCGCTGGTGCAGAGGCCAGCCGCGCCGCCATGTTCGCTAATGGGGTCAAGGCCTATGTGGATGACCGGCTGGCCGACGGCGTGGGCTGGATCAGCTTTGACGTCAGCAAGGTCAAATGCCCGGTGATCATTGTTCACGGTGAGAGCGACACCATTGTCCCGGTGCTTGCCGCCCATCATACGGCAAGCCTCATCCCCCAGGCAGAGTTAAGACTCTTCCAGCCCCTGGGCCATTTCAGCGTCGGCGAGCCCGCCATCGCCGCCCTGGTGGAGCTCGCCCGTAAATGATCACTAGCCGCAGGATTGAGGCCAATGGCCTAAGCTTCGCCCTGGATGAGGTCGGAGACGGCGACACGGTCGCCCTCTGCCTGCACGGCTTTCCCGAGGCCAGGATCGCCTGGGCGGACCATCTGCCGGTATTCGCACAACTTGGCTGGCGGGCCGTTGCCCCGGACATGCGCGGCTATGGCGACACTGACCGGCCTAAGGCGACATCGGCTTACGAAGTCCAATACCTGATTGACGATGTGGCGGCTCTCTTCGAGGCACTGGGCGCGAAACGCCGCATCCTCATCGGCCACGACTGGGGCGGGGTCGTCGCTTGGCAGGTCGCCCTGAGCGGGCGTGTTGCCCTAGACGGCCTGATTATCCTCAACGCTCCCCACCCCAATGTATTTGATCGGGTGCTGCAGGACGGTTGGCGCCAGAAGCTGAAGTCCTGGTACGTGGCCTTCTTCCAGTTGCCCTGGCTGCCCGAGGTTCAACTTAGATCGCGCCAAGGACGAGGTTTGACCGATGTCCTGGCGGCCCAGTCTGCGAACTTTAGCCCCGAGGCCCTGGAAACCTATCGCCGTAATATCCTCAAGCCCGGCGCGGCAACAGCCATGGTCAACTATTACCGAGCAAATGCGCTTACCCTGTCCAGCCCTCCGACCCCCGCTGAAAAACTGCAAACTCCAACCCTCCTGGTCTGGGGCGACGCTGACTTCGCCCTGGACGCCGCTTTGGCTGAGGGCAATGAGGCCTATATCGACGACTTCACCCTGGCACGCCTCCCGGGGATCAGCCATTGGGTCCTACACGATGCGCCAGACGCAGCCTCGGCGTCGATCAAGGCCTGGGCTGAAGCCAAGGGTCTAGTGGGGCCCATTCTAAGCCAACCTGCCCCTGCGTGATCTTGACGGGTGACCGCTTGACGGCCCAATTGCGCACCCATGACCCAAGCAATTGACTCCGCCCCCACCTATCAGGATTGGCGGGCCCTGGTGGAAAAGACCCTCAAGGGCGAGCCCATTGAGAGTCTCAATCGAGCGACGGCGGAAGGCCTGCCGATTGCGCCGCTTTATGACGCTGAACAGGGTCCCCACGCCCATTTCCTGGGCCGGCCCATCGATGCCGATCGACCCTGGGACTTACGTGTGGGCGTCAGTCATCCAGACCCGGGGCTCGCCAATCGCGATCTGTTGAAAGACCTAGAAGGCGGTGCCGCGTCGGCGGTGATCGCTATCGATCCCTCAGGTGTGAAGGGAGTCGCCATTGGCTCAGCCGCGGGTCTTGCTAGCGCTCTGGCGGATGTCGTTCTGGAGTTTGCGCCCTTAGGCCTAGATGCAGGCTTTCTGGGGCCACAGGCCGCCGAATGGCTAGCCTCTGCCGCCAAGGGCTCGCCCCAAGCCAAGCTTAACCTTCACCTGGACCCATTGAGTGCAATGGCCGAAGCTGGGCAGAGCCCAGGGCCGATAGAAGCCCACCTGCAATCGGGCGCAAAGGTTGCCCGGCGGCTGGCAGACATTCACCCTAAGGCCGGGCTCTTCCTTGCGTCTGGCCGTGTGGTCCACGAGGCCGGTGGTGGAGAAGCAGCGGAATTGGCCTTCGCCGCTGCTGCGGCACTGACCTACGCCAAGGCCCTGGTATCGGAGGGTCTGCCCATGGCGCAGGCCTGGGGCGGGATTGTTCTTGGCCTCAGTGCCGACGCTGACTATTTCGCCAGCCTCGCCAAGCTGAGGGCGGCCCGGCTGATCTGGGATAGATTGACCTCAGCCTGCAGGGTCACGGTCGCCGCCCGCATTGAAGCCCGCTCATCCCGCCGCATGCTCACGGCACAGGACCCCTGGACCAATATGCTGCGCCAGACTGCCGCTGGCGTTGGTGCGGCCCTGGGCGGAGCCGACGCGATACAACTGGGCTATTTCACCGATGCCCTTGGCTGCCCCACCCCATTTGCACGCCGTCAAAGCCGCAATGCCCAGCTTGTTTTGATGGAAGAAGCCCATCTTGGACGGGTTAGCGATCCCGGCGCTGGGTCGGGCTATGTGGAAACCCTGACTGATGAAATCGCCCGCGCCGCCTGGGTGCGGTTCCAGGCTATCGAAGCAGCCGGCGGCCTAATGGAAGCTCTTGCGAAGGGCATCATTGCCGACGACGTCGCCAAGACCCTGGCCGCTCGCCCGGACCAGCCCAAGATTGTCGGGGTCACCGCCTTCCCGCCCACAGGACAGGATCCAGTTGAGGTGGACATACCCACAATTCGAGCTGTTGAGGCACCCTCAAGCCGCTTGCCTGGCCCCGACAGTCACTGTCTTCCCTTAATGCCGATCCGCCTATCCCAAGCCTTTGAGGGCGCGAAATGAGCACCTTCCCGAACTTCGCCGACCTCAGCTTCGATGCGGCGGCCATTCCAGCCGTCCCAGCCCTCGGCACACCCTGGGAGACGCCGGAAGGCATCAGCGTAAAGACTGCCTATGGACCTGACGACGTCCAGGGCCTGACCGACACCGGTTATCCGGGCCTAGCCCCCTTCACCCGGGGCCCCTACCCCACCATGTACCTCACCAATCCGTGGACCATCCGGCAATATGCTGGCTTTTCAACGGCAGAGGATTCGAACGCCTTTTACAGACGCAATCTGGCCGCCGGTCAGATGGGACTTTCCATCGCCTTCGATCTGGCCACCCATCGGGGCTATGACAGCGACCACCCCAGGGTGCGGGGCGATGTGGGCATGGCGGGCGTGGCCATCGATTCCATCCTCGACATGCGCACCCTGTTTGACGGCATTCCGCTAGACAAGATGAGCGTGTCCATGACGATGAACGGCGCGGTCTTGCCAATCCTCGCCCTCTATATTGTGGCCGCTGAGGAACAGGGCGTCAGCCACGCCCAACTGTCGGGGACGATCCAGAACGACATCCTGAAAGAGTTCCTTGTCCGCAACACCTATATCTATCCGCCGCTACCTTCTATGCGGATCATTTCGGACATCTTTTCATATACTTCGCGCGAAATGCCGAAGTTCAATTCCATCTCGATTTCCGGCTATCACATCCAGGAAGCCGGAGCGACCTTGGACCTGGAGCTGGCCTATACCCTGGCCGATGGCATTGACTATGTGCGGGCTGGTGTCGCCGCTGGCATGAGCGTCGACCAGTTCGCGCCGCGCCTGTCCTTCTTCTGGAACGCGGGCATGAATGCCTTCATGGAGATCGCCAAGCAAAGGGCTGGTCGCCTGCTGTGGGCCGAGATGATGGCCAAGGAGTTTAACCCCAAGGACAGCCGGTCCCTGGCCCTGCGCGCCCACACCCAGACCAGTGGCTGGAGCCTGGCAGCGAACGACGTCTACAACAACGTGCCGCGCACCCTGATCGAGGCCATGGCCGCCGTGGGCGGTCAAACCCAGAGCCTGCACACCAACTCCCTGGACGAAGCCCTGGCCCTGCCGACAGACTTCTCAGCCCGCATCGCCCGAAACACCCAGCTCTTCCTGCAGTTGGAAAGTGGCCAGACCCGAGTGGTCGATCCCTGGGGTGGCTCATACTATGTCGAGCGCCTGACAGCCGATCTCGCCGAACGCGCCCGCCAGCACATTGCCGAGGTCGAAGCCCTAGGCGGCATGGCCAAGGCCATTGAGGACGGTCTGCCCAAGCGGCGCATCGAGGAAGCCTCGGCCCGCACCCAGGCCCGGATCGACAGCGGTCGCCAGTCTGTGGTCGGCGTCAATCGCTACAAACCCGACAGCGCCGAGATCATTCCGATGCTCAAGGTCGATAACAGCGTCGTGCGTGAACGCCAGTTGGAAAAGCTGGCCCGCCTGAGAGCAGATCGCGACCCGGCTGCTGTGCAAGCTGCCCTCGATGCCCTCACGGCTGGTGCCGCCGGAAACGCCAACCTCTTGGAGCTATCGGTCAACGCCGCTAGGGCCAAGGCCACGGTGGGCGAGATCTCCTTAGCCCTGGAAAAGGTCTTTGGACGTCACAAGGCCAAGGCTGACGCTGTGCAAGGCGTCTATCTGCGCGAGGCCGGCGAAACCCCTGCGGGACAAAAGGCTAAGGCTATGACTACCGCCTTCGCCCAGGCCGATGGCCGAAAGCCGCACATACTGGTGGCGAAGATGGGCCAGGATGGACACGACCGCGGCCAAAAAGTCATTGCCTCTGGCTTTGTGGATCTCGGCTTCGATGTCGATATCGGCGACCTCTTCCAGACCCCGGCCGAAGCTGCCGCCCTGGCCGTAGAACAGGGCGTGCACGTGGTGGGTGCCAGTTCCTTGGCGGCTGGTCACCTGACCCTGGTACCTGAACTGCGGGATGAATTGGCCAAGCTCGGTCGCCCGGACATTGTTGTGGTGGTCGGCGGGGTCATTCCGCCCGAGGATATTCAGCCGCTGAAAGATATGGGCGTGGCGGCGGTCTTTACCCCCGGAACACCCGTCCCAGACGCCGCCATCGAAGTGCTGGACCGCCTTAATGAACAGCTGGGCTATGCCCAGCTCGACAAGGTTTAGTCGCGACTTGGGATTTGACAGCTAGGCCGTGGCAAGATGACCCCCGCCATAGGATTACGCTAGGTCAGCGGACGCCGCCTCGAACAAAAGATAGAGGCGGCCCGCTTCCGTGTTCAGATAGGCGACCGTCGTCGAGGTCGGCCCATTCTTCTGAAGAATTTCCATCAGGGCATCCTGGGACTCTGAGAGAAATTCCACCGCCTGGCCCCGCAGGTCTGGGTCATGCAGCATGCGGCGGGACAGTCTGCGGATAGCTGCGGGGGCTGCGGTCTTGACGAGATCATGTGCGCGTTCCGCACTTGCGTCCGCCAAAGCTTCGGCGACATCCTGAATGGTTCGGACAGGCAGGAGCGCCTTTGCGTCAATGCCAAGACCCTCGATCTCGCGAGCTAGGGGGTGTTCCGCCTGCCGCGATTGGCCTTCCGACTTGGGCTTATCGATGGAGGTGAGCAAATCCTTCCAGGTCCACTCATCGCGGGATGATTTAGCAGGCTTGGCCGCGACCTTTGGTGGTGCCTTTGCGGCCGGCGACCTTCCACTTGCGGCCTGAAAGGCCGAATCAAACTCAGCTTCAGTGGCGGTCGGTGTGAGCTTAAGACGCGTCCGCTTTGCACCGTTGGTGTCTGGGCTGGATGCTGCGTCTTCAAAACTTGCTGGCAGGGCCTGTGGGCGGCGCGCCCGGGGCGGGGTGGGCTCTGCAAGCTGAGCTTCCAGCGCAGACCCTTGGGCCGTTTTGGCAACGCCTGCCACCGATCCCATCAGTCGAACGGCATCGCTCAGCATGTCGTAATTGCGACGCACCCGATCCTGGAAGGCGGCGTCAATAGCTTGAGTTTCTTCGGCCGTACGACGGGCCTGGGCCAGGAGGTCGTCCATGCTTTCCGTGACGGCCTGCCGGACCTGCTCGGCCTGACCGCGCGCCGCGGCAGGCAGACGGGCGGCACGGGTCTCGATCTGGGCCAGCATTTCGGAAAGGTCTTCCAAGGTCGCCCGCGCCCGCTCAGCACCCTCGTCCAGCTTGCGGGCCGTAGCGACGCCCGCCTGTTCCACCAACTGCGCGGACCTATCGATCAGGTCATGGGCCTCAGCTAAGCGGTTTTCGAAGACTTGATTGGCTTTTTGCCCGGCAATGAAGGCCGACTCTGACAGACGGTCCACCTGGTCTCGCAGGGTGTCGATATGCCGCTCAGACTGGATCCGTGATTGGTGACCAAGCTGGGCCAGGACATCCACCGCCTCCCGCGCCTGATCCTCCAGGCGCTTGCGCTCCAGAAGCGCTGCGTCGGTTACAGCTTGTAGGGCCTCGTGATTGGCGCGGGCAAAGGCCTCACGCTCAAGACGGGCCGCCTCCGACATGGCCCGGAATTGTTCAGCGGCCTCTTCGACGATGTCCCTGAAGTTTTCCCCGCTCCTCACGACGCGATCGCCCATGTCGGCAGTGGTCATCCGGGCCTTATCAATATGGCCCGACAGCTGTGCCGCATGGGTCTCAGCCTGAGCTGCGAAGGCTTCCTTATCAGTTCTAAGGGCGTGG
>CAITHQ010000183.1 GCA_903892305.1 uncultured Alphaproteobacteria bacterium | reverse complement strand
GTCCAATAGGGCCTTTAAGCGGTCGCTGTCGGCCCGAAAGGTCGCAGGCAGGATAAGCAGCCAGTTTGACTTGGCCATGTTCGCCGCTGCAACGAGCCCCCCCTGAACCAGATCGACGCCGGCATCTTCACAGAAGATGGCGGTGGGGTCTTCCGAACCGTTATCTGCCACCAGCACGTCCCGGATCAGACCATCTACTGCCGCAGGCGTTAGATCGCTCAGCAGGCGCTGGATATCTTCGAATTGATTGCGGGCTGGGATGAGAACGGAGAACATTCTCGCAATGACCTCAAAGCTCTGAGAGAAGTCAAGAATGTTCTTTTTTTGTTCTCATTTATTGCGGGAAAACTCTACTTCCCCACTGCCCCTGTAATTTCCTTAATCATGGCCTGTACCGGTGCCTTTCCGCCAACAGACCAGATGAGTTTCAAATGGGCCAGGGTGCGGGCGGCAGCGTCATCGAAGCGCCAGTCGCAATCTTCAAATCGGCACTGGCGGAAGACAGGGGTTTCACCCCCCGAATAAACCATGCGGCAATCGCGAAATTCGCAGTCTTCGAAGGCTTCGCCGTCCAATTGAACGGTTTCCCGGTTGAAAATAATTGCGGTTTGCATGGGGTCACTCATCGTCGACATTGGGCTCAGATGCGTCGTCATCGCCGACCGCAAGCGCATTAGGATTATCGCGGAGACGTTGTTCGCGCTTGGCCTTGGCCTTTTCAGCGACCTTGATGGCCTTCAGACGATCACGCTCCATGCGTTCGAAATTGTAGTTAGGTTTGCGTGCCATGCCCGCGGTCTCCTCTTAAACGGTTTGCGGCCAGGATTATTTGCGGGCCTTGCGGGCGGCGTATCGTGCATCGCGAGCGGCCTTAGCCTCGGCCTTGGTCAGGGCTTTACGCTCCTTACGAGCACCGCGCTTAGCGCCGAGCTCAGCTTCGGCGAGGGCCTCGGTCTCCAGGCGTTGAGCCTCAGCGATCTCATCGGCAAGGGCCTTGGCTGCGGCCCGTGCCTCAGCACGCGCGTTGCGGACGGCTGCCAGTTCGTCAGCCTTTTCTTTTGCACGCAGGGCTGCACGCTCTGCAAACTGAGGGTCGATCACTGCCGCCTTTGGCTTCATCTTTTCCAGCAGGGCTTTTTTGGCCTCTGCAGCCGACTTCAATCGCTCGGCGAATCCGGTCTTGTCGTTCTCGTTCATCACACTCTGGGGTGTTTGGGCCGGGCCGTACCGGACGGTTTGAAGGTATGGCGGAAAATGTCCTGCCACCGTCTTCGGCATGGTGTAGCGTCCGAACATGGACGATCAGACCCGCAGCCGAAGCACAGCATGGCACAGTTTGGTGCGATCACCTAACGGCGAGGTGCCTCTATGCCGACTTTGACCGTTTGGTACGATGGCGACTGCCCACTGTGTGTTCGCGAAATTGCCCTGATCCGGCGGCTGGACTGGCAAAAAGACATCGTCTTCGAGAACCTATCCCTCGGGGGCTCATGTCCCCTTGATCGCGAAACACTCCTGGCGAGATTTCATGCCCAGGAGGCTGATGGCCCTCTATTGTCTGGTGCCGAGGCCTTCGCTGCCATGTGGCGCGTGACGCCCCTGCTGCGCCCGCTCGGTCTTGCGGCGAAATGGCCACCGATACTTTGGAGCCTGGAGCGGCTCTATCGCCTCTTCCTGAGATTTAGGCCCTGGCTCCAGGGGCTGGTTAGACGTATGGCCCCCCTCCCATGACCAATCCCCACTCAGAGATTCCTAGGCCAGCCCTGATTCTCGGAATTGCCGGCCTGATCCCGTTTTTTGGCTTGGCCGCCGCTATAACCTTGCACCTGCAGGTCCCATACGGCTCAGCGTCCCTTTGGTTGGTGGCCTATGGCGCAGTGATCTTGTCCTTCATGGGTGGAGCCCAGTGGGGGTTGGCGACCAGCAATGGGACATCAGGCGGCTGGCGTGCCTTTGGCGTGAGCGTCGTTCCGGCCTTGATCGGCTGGCCAGCGCTTTTCCTGCCCATCACCTGGGCCTTAGCAACACTGTCCGTCACATTTGCCAGCCTATTGGCCTATGACTTATGGACCGTTCGTCGCCGCGAGGCCCCGGCTTGGTATGGCCAGCTAAGACTGGGCCTGACGGCAGCCGTAGTGCTGTGCCTGACCCTAGCCATTTTGGCTAATCGCGGGCCACTCTAGCGTTCAAAGACGCCGACCAGCTCAATGTGTGGCGACCACAGAAACTGATCGACTGGCAGGATATGCTTTAGGACAAAGCCTGCATCAACCAGGGTCTTTGCATCCCGGGCAAAGGTCGCGGGGTTGCAAGACACGCCAATCACCCGGGCTACAGAAGATCGAGCAAGTTCCGCGGACTGCTCCGCAGCCCCGGACCGTGGTGGGTCAAAAACAACGGTGTCGATCCGCTTTAGCTCCTCAGCCAGAACCGGGCGACGGACAAGGTCGCGGGCTTCAGCGACAATGCCCTTTAGGCCCGGCGCTGTGGCGGTTGCTGCAGTAACAGCCCGAATAGCCGGGGCTGACATTTCAACGGCCAAGACCGGAGCGATCGCCGCCAAGGGGAAAGTAAAGGTACCGACCCCACAGAAAAGATCGGCTATACGCCCTGCCCCTGCTGCAGCCCGAGCCACGAAGGCACTCATCATAGCCTCAGCTTCTACCGTCGCCTGAAGAAAGGCGCCGGCCGGCAAGGCGACTGTCGCAGGTCCAAATCGGACCGTAGGCTGGCGGGCCATAAAGGCGATCTCGCCATCTATGGTGACCCGCGCAAAATCAGCCTCAGCGGCGCGTTCCGCCAGGGTCATCCGGGCATCAGCAGACAGGCCGCCAGACTTAGCTTCGACACCGGATATGTCGATGTCCAAACCTGCGGCCGTCAAGGTCACGTGAAGGGTTGGAGCCGACTTATGATGCTCAAACAGCGGGGCGGCCAAACGGCGCAGGGCGGGCAGCGCGGCATCGAGGCGCGGATCGGCCACCGGACAGCGGGAGATTTCAACCACCGACCAGGACTTGCGCGCCTTGAATCCCAACAGAGCTTCATCGCGCGTGCCCTTTCGGGCGTGGAGCGCAATGCGGCGCCTGCTGCCAAGTTTCGCGGCTATCGCCGGAAGAATATCGGTTTCCAAGTGCTGCAGGGCCAAGGTGCCCCTCAGGCGCTCGACCTTCCAACTCAGATAAGCCTTAGCCTCCCAGTGCTGGAGTGCGCATCCGCCGCAAACTCCGAAATGGGGACAAGGAGGCTCCACCCGTTCGGCACTTGGGACTAAGACCCGATCAAGTTCCCGGCGCTCGCCGCCACCAATGACCCGGACCATCTCGCCAGGCAGGGCAAAGGGCGCATAGATCGTCTTCCCGTCTGGTGTCTTGCCGACACCGTCCCCCTCCCCGCCAACGGAGTCGATGCGCAGGTCTAAAGGCGGACCGCTGATCGGGGCCGACACCGTGGGCCGGGGTCCAGACCTTTGAGACCCGAACCGCTGGCCTTTGCCCGGGGGGCGTTTGGAATGTTTCATGATCAGGTGGGTCTAGTGGGTTTTCACCTCAAATGAAAACGGAACGGCGGCCTGCGTCTTAAAAGGATGAGAGACACGCATGATTTTGCGGATCAATTCTAGAAATTGAGGAGTCGACAACGATTTAGTTAACACGTTAACACTTTCACAATCTTAAAGCGTATCGATCAAAGGATCGCGTCGAACATTAAGTTTTGTGATGAAGACAGCCAGTCGTCGCGACCATTTGCGCCTTGGCCGTATGGAGATTTGCGCCTTAGGATTCGATATGGTTTTGTTAGCAAGGACCTAAGCGACCCGTTCAAGGCACGTTCAGATTCAGACCGTCATAAGCGTCATCGAGACCGAGGCTTCACAGCAAAATTAAGGGACATACTGCCAATGAAATCCACCCTCGCCCTTTGTCTGGCGGCCACCTGCGCCCTCAGCACCCTGGCTGTACCGCAATATGCGTCAGCCGTGGATCGTGACTATGGCAGAGGCGATATTTGCGTCTCCAAACAAAAGGAAGCCACAACCACGGGCACCATAGCAGGTGGTGCCCTCGGCGCCCTAGCTGGTGCAGCCCTGGCTGGAAAGAAGGACCGCACAGCAGGCGTGATCGTTGGCGGCCTTATTGGTGCCGGAGTTGGGCATCAGGTTGGCAAACACTACATCAAGTGCTCGGCCTATCCCAGCCGCCTGACACAGACGACCTATAGCCGCCAGAATTGCCAGTGGATTACCGAAACCTATGATGGCCGAGACCACGACCTGGAAATCTGCCGCGGCAAGGATGGCGTCTGGCGCCCAAGCGGCCGCAGTTAAGTCTCAAGTGAACGCGCAAGGAGAGTCCGCAATGAACACCGCTTCCACCTTCGCCAAGGTAGGTCTGGTTGGGTTTATGGCCCTCACCGCCATCTCGGCGACCCCATCCCTCGCCGCCGCTCAGTCGACGACCTATTATGGGTCGCGGAGCTATGACTATGACCCCTGCCGTCGTGACACGGTGGGGCGCACCACAGCAGGCGGCATTTTGGGTGCCCTAGCAGGCGCTGCCATCGGCTCTAATGTCGCAGGACACGGCGTTCGCAAAGAAGGTGCCGTGCTCGGTGCCTTGGCGGGCGCTGCGGTCGGAGCGGGCATTGGTAATAGCTCAGCAGCTTGCCGCCCTGCGCCTAGCCAAGCCTATAACACTGACAATCGCGACTATGGCGATACCTCCTATTCCAACGACGGCTATGACGACCGCTATAACAACGGATATGGCTCAGCAGGATATAACGGCAGCTATGGAGAGGATGGCTATGGCTATCGGGAACGCCGCACTGTGGTGGTTCGCCGATACGAATTCCAGCCGGGAAGCCAGTATGGGGTGTCTCAGCCACCGAATAACCCTGGCAATTGCACCCTAGCCGAAAGCCCAATCTACTTGCCTGACGGTCGCGTTCAGAATCGCTTTGTGCGGGTTTGCCAGGACGGAGCTGGCCGCTATCAAGTGGTCGACTGATTCAAGACGTGGCGTCGCCAGCGCCTCACTGGTGGCGTCGCTATCTGCTTTTTTGGGCGTGAACCAGGTACTCGATCTGGCCTGCGCCCCCAAAAATCGGGCTTTCGGTCTTCGCCTTAACGGTCCAGCCGGATGCCTCCAAGAAGTCTGTGACATCGGCCTGCACCCGGGCCAAAACCTCAGGGTTTTTCACCATACCGCCTTTTCCCACATGGCCGGGGCCAGCTTCGAACTGCGGCTTGATGAGGGCGATGAGATCGGCACCTAGTCCGGATAGGCTCAAAGCAACGGGAAGAACCTTGGCAAGGCCGATAAAGCTTGCGTCGCAAACCAAGACATCGGGCACTTGCGGCACGAGGGATTGATCAAGATTGCGCGCGTCTACCCCCTCCAGAACGACGACCCTGGGGTCGGTTCTTAGGCTGTGGTGAAGTTGATTTTGGCCGACATCGACGGCGTAAACCACCCTCGCCCCCCTGGTAATTGAGACCTCCGTAAAGCCGCCCGTGGATGCGCCGATATCTAGCACGCATCGCCCCGCCATAGGGATGGACCAAAGATCCAAGGCATGAACCAACTTTAAGGCACCCCGTCCGACCCAAGGATGGGCGGGGCTTATCTGCAAATCGACGTCAGGGTCCAGCAACTCCGAGGCCTTGGCGACCAAAAGCCCTTTGGCCATCACGCCTCCGGCAGCAATGGCGGCCTGGGCCTTTGCGCGGCTTTCTGCCAGACCACGCGCCACCAGCAAGGCATCTACGCGGACCTTGGGCATTTAGCCCAGATCAGCGAACAGCTTTTTAAGCTCGTTCTTCAAAATCTTGCCATTGGCGTTACGTGGCAGGGTTTCGTGCCAGAACTTCACCTGGACTGGCACCTTGAAGGCCGCGAGGTGTTCGGCGACATGGGCTCGCAATTCCGCCTCCGTTGCGCTTGCACCTTGTTTTAAGGTGACCACTGCGCCTGGTTCCTCACCCAAGGTGCGGTGGGGAATGCCGACAACGGCGGCGTCCATGACCGCAGGATGGTCGTAGAGGATGTTCTCCACCTCAATGCAGTAGATATTTTCCCCGCCCCTGATCAGCATGTCCTTTGCGCGGTCGATGATGAAACAGAACCCCTCTTCATCGACCCTAGCGAGGTCACCAGTCCTGACCCATCCATCAACGAAGGTCTGGACTGTCGCCTCGGGCTTGTTCCAATAGAGCTTTACCACCTGTGGGCCGCGTGCCCAGAGTTCGCCAACCTGATTGGGGCCCAAAACGGTGACACCATCGGCGGCGTCTCGTATTTCGAGGTCGGAAACTGGAACGGCAGGTCCACAGCTGTCTGGACGATTGGCGTAGTCCTCGGCTCCATGATTGGTCACGGTGGCGCAGGTTTCGGTCATGCCCCAGCCATTGCCCGGCGAAGACTTGGGGAAGGTTTCCTTGATCTTGCGGACCAGTTCTGGCGCTGATGGCGCACCGCCATAGGAGACGCTCTGCAGAGACGACAGGTCGTATTTTTCGCGAAGGGGATGTTCGATCAACTGCCAGGCTATGGTCGGGACGCCTCCGGCCAGAGTAACCCGCTCACGCTCGATCAACTCAAATGCCCTAACCACATCCCACTTGTGCATCATGACCAGCTTGGCCCCACCTGCAAGGGACGGGTTCAGTATGGCGATGCATCCAGTGGCGTGGAAGAAAGGCACCGAGAGCAAGGCTGCCGACTGCGGCGCAGCGGGATCTGGCTGGGGCGGCGTTTCGCCCCGACGCAGGAAGGCCCTCGCACCTATCACCACCGCCGCCATGATGTTGGAATTGACTCCTCGGTGGGTGGCAAGCGCCCCCTTCGGACGCCCTGTGGTGCCGGACGTATAGAAAATGGTGGCGTCGTCGTCCGGCTGGATGTCCACATCGGGTAAGGCCTGATCAGCAAGGCTTCCCCAGGACGGAGGCGCGCCGATTACCGTTTCCAGCTTCGTGACCAGGGGATGGGCGATATCCTCCCGGGCTCGGCTTACATAAATCTTTTCCAGGTCGGGGCAGTTGGGCAGGTGCTCACGCAGGCGCTCAAAGCGCTCATTGTCCACCAGGACAACCTTGGTTCCGGAATCGGTCAGGCCGTATTCCAGTTCTTCCCCAGTCCACCAGGCATTCAGTGGGGTTACGATGGCCCCGAGGGACACAGCTGCATAGAAGGCCACAGGCCATTCGGGAAGGTTGCGCATGATCACAGCAACCCGATCGCCCTTCCCGACACCGTCCGCAGCTAACTGGATCGCCAAAGCGGCGACCGCGCGATGGAAGGCCTCAAAGGTTACCCGCTCGTCCTCATAGACGAGAAAGACTTTCTCCCCGTGCGCTCGCCCGGCCTCGACAACGGAACGCAGGGACGGCGGAAGGTTCTTCCAGACCCGGGTCTTCACGCCGTGGATCAACACCTCTTCCATTTCGCCCGGCATTCCGGGCGCTGTCAGAGCCGCATGGGCATCGGCAATGGACATGGCAGGCCAGGTGGTAGGCAAGGTCGTGTCGGTCATGGTGCGTCCTCCGAAATGCTTTTTTGGTCGCCAGCCTGAGCTCTAGCGCGCGCCGTACAGGGCCATGACATCCCGGCGGAATGCCGTCTGACTGTCTGGCCGGGAATAGAACATGTGTCCGCCAGGATAGAGTGTCAGCTTGACCCGATCTGGGCTGCCCATTCGCGGGATCTGGTCGACAATCAGCCGGGACGAAAAGAATGGGCAGCTGAGATCATCATAGCCGTGAACGATGAGGACCTTCATCTTACCATCGGCAGCAAGAGACTGGCGCAAGTCCGTGACGGACTCCAGGGTGTTGTAATAGCCCGGCTCCCAGGCTTGGTTTACCGCATTGGACAAGGCGTTGAACCGCCCTTCTACCTTCCAGCCCACCGTATGCGTGGTGAACTCGACCATGGCGCTGGTGGTCGGGGCAATGATGGCGTCGAGAATGGGGTCGCCCGCATTCTGCTCGTTCTTCCAGGGGAAGGGGTCCCAAGTGGTGACGTTAGAGTCATAGACCGACGCGAGCTTCCCAGTGTCGCGGTAGAGTTCGCGCAGGAAGGTGCGGGTATCAACCCGCCCCCCCATGCGTTTGACCAGGGCCGGATCGAGGCCCGTATAGCGGGTCACCCGATCCACAAGACGCTCAACGGCCGCAGGATCAGCCCGCCCCTTCATCAGGTCGACAGCAAATTCGCCCCGGGTATAGGCTTCGACCTCGGCCAACAGTTCTGGCGACAGCGTCTGGCCCTGACGCTCATAATTAGCCGCTGCCATGGAAGGCAGATTGATCATCCATGGAATAGGCGAAAGGTCTTCAGCAACCCCGGTGCGGGCGTCCAGATAGGGCGAGACCAAGATCACGCCAGAGGGCCCAATACCGAGTTCAGCCTGCAGATAGCGGGCAATAGCCGGGGCCCGATAACCGCCATAGCTTTCTCCCACCACATATTTGGGCGATGCCACACGGCCGTTCTTGACCAGCCAATCAAAGACAATCCTCGAAAGGTATTCGATGTCGGGCTTGACCTGGAAGAACCGCTTCTTGGTTTCGGTCTCATCCACCAGGCTGCGGGAATAGCCCGTGCCCACCGGATCGATAAACACCATGTCGGTGAAATCCATCCAGGTTCCGGGATTGTCTACGAGGGTCGCGGGGTCCGATGCCGTGTCGCCCTGGGCACCGAACTGGATGCGCTTGGGCCCGATGGCCCCAAGGTTCAGATAGACCGAGGCCGCGCCTGGACCGCCATTGAAGGCAAAGGTGATGGGGCGCTTTGGATCGCGTGGGCCATCCAAGGTATAGGCGGCGAACACCACCTCAGCGATTTTCTTACCCCTCTCGTCCCGCACCGGCAGAGACCCGATCGTCGCGGTATAGTTAAGGGTTTTATCCGCCACATGGGTGACCTGCTTGATGAATGCGTCCGCCGGGAAGGCGGGAAGATCAACCTTTGAAACGTCAGGCTTGGGGGCATCATCAGCCAGGGCTGGCCCAGCCAAGGCCAGTACCGCAACCACGGCGAGCGAACTGAAGAATCTACGCATGCGCGACGTCCTTTTCGGCCAGAAAATGAGGTGAGGAAACCATGGGGCATGGCGACCCAAGTCTCAAGGGAATCAGGCGACGGCTTCCAGGCGGTTGAAGGCGCTTTCCAGCTTAGCCTTGGCGGCCTCGGCTTCAGCCAAACGCTCCCGATTTTCCTCGATGACCTCTTCCTTGGCACGCGCCAAGAAGTCTGGATTGCCGAGTTTCTTCATGACATGGGCGATGTCGCTGACATGACCAGCAATCTCTTTGACCAAGCGGGTCTTTTCGGCTGCCAGATCGATAAATTCAGCCACGGGCAGGGCCAGGGTTGCGCCCTGCACAACAAAGGGAATGGCGCCCAAGGGGGCGTTGGCCTCGAACCTGACCTCTGACACTCTTAAGGTCTGGGCGATGACAGCAGCATTGGCCTCCAGAACGGCACGCTGCTCGGTGGTGGCGTCGATCACCAGCAAGGCGGGTCGCGCGGAATGCGGGACGTTTAACTCCGCCTTGACCGAGCGGCCTTCAGTGACGGCGGCAACGATGAGGTCGATTTCCGACTGAGCCTTTAGATCGACAAGATCTGACGACAGATCAGGCCAGCGGGCCGTCACGAGCAGGCCTTCAGGCCGTGAGGCACCAAGATCAGCAGTCTGCGCCCACAATTCCTCGGTGAGGTAAGGCATGATCGGGTGCAGCAGTTTTAGGATCTGGTCGAGCACCCAAGCAGCGACAGCCTGGGTTTCGGCCTTGGCAGCTTCGTCGGCACCGGTCAGCAGAGGCTTGGATAGCTCCACATACCAGTCGCAGAAGGTGTTCCAGATAAAACGGTAAAGGACAGTGGCCGCGCCGTCGAAGCCACAGCTCGCAATGGCCTCAGTCACGGCCACGGAGGCCCGCTGGGTCTCGCCGACGATCCAGCGATTCAGCACACCCTTGACCTTTGATGGGTCAAAATCCACGGCCCGGGCGCACCCATTCATTTGACAAAAGCGTGCTGCATTCCAAAGCTTGGTACCGAAATTGCGATAGCCTTCAATGCGTTGGGTCGAGAGCTTAATGTCCCTGCCCTGCCCCGACATAGCTGTCAGGGTGAACCGCAAAGCGTCGGCCCCGTATTCGTCAACCAACTCAAGCGGGTCCATGACATTGCCCTTGGACTTGGACATCTTCTTGCCCGCGGCGTCGCGGACCAGGGCATTGAAGAAGACCCTCTTAAAGGGCACTTCGCCGGTGAAATGCAGGCCCATCATCATCATCCTGGCGACCCAGTAGAAAATGATGTCAAAGCCGGTCACCAGGGTGTGGGTCGGGTAGAACCGGGCCAGATCGGCCGTCTTCTCGGGCCAGCCGAGGGTCGAGAATGGCCAGAGTCCTGATGAGAACCAGGTGTCGAGAACGTCCTCGTCCTGCTTTAGATCTTCATCACGGCCATAGTGTTCACGTGCCGCGGATTTGGCCTGGGCTTCTGTTTCTTCAACGAAAATCCTGCCGTCTGGGCCATACCAAGCCGGAATGCGGTGTCCCCACCAGAGCTGACGCGAAATACACCAGGGCTCAATGTTCCGCATCCACTCGAAATAGGTCTTTTCCCAGGTCTTAGGTTCGAGGACTGTGCGTCCCTCCTCCACCGCCTTGATCGCCGGCTGAGCCAGGGTCTTAGCGTCAACATACCACTGGTCAGTCAGATAGGGCTCGACGACAACGCCAGAGCGATCCCCGTGCGGAACCGCGTGTCGGGTCTTCTCGATTTCCCGCAGAAGACCCAATTCCTCAAAGGTCTCAACGACCTTCTTGCGGGCGGCGAAGCGATCCAGGCCCTGATACTCCTGGGGCCCATTCTCATTGATCTTCGCAAAGGCGTCGAAGATGTTGATCATAGGCAGGTTGTTGCGTTTACCCACCATGAAGTCGTTGAAGTCGTGGGCGGGGGTAATCTTGACGGCACCCGAACCCTTTTCCGGATCGGCATAGTCGTCTGCGATGATTGGAATAGGCCGATTAACGATGGGAAGGCGCACAGCCTTGCCGATCAGGTGCTTGTAGCGCTCGTCTTTAGGATTCACAGCGACGGCCGTATCGCCAAGCATGGTCTCTGGCCGGGTGGTTGCCACTACAATCTCGCCCGATCCATCCTCGAGGGGATAGGCGAAATGCCAGAAATGGCCGTCGACTTCTTTTTGCTCGACTTCAAGGTCCGAAATCGCAGTCTGGAGAGCTGGATCCCAGTTCACCAGCCGCTTGTCGCGATAAAGAAGCTTCTGCTTATACAGGGTGACAAAGACTTTGCGGACGGCAGCGCTCAGGCCCTCATCTAGGGTAAACCGCTCGCGGCTCCAATCGCAGGATGCCCCCAGCCGGCGAAGCTGATTTGTGATGGTTCCGCCGCTCTCAGCCTTCCATTCCCAGACCTTGGCAACGAAGGCTTCGCGGCCCATGTCCCGACGGGACATATTACCCGCCGCGGCCAACTGGCGCTCCACGACCATCTGGGTCGCAATGCCGGCATGGTCGGTTCCGGGCAGCCAGAGCGCCGCCTTGCCACGCATGCGCTCGAAACGGATCAGCACATCCTGAAGGGTGTTGTTTAGCGCATGGCCAATATGCAGCGATCCCGTCACGTTTGGGGGGGGGATGACTATGGAGAATGGCTCCGCAGCGAGATCTTGAGTCGGCGCAAAAGCACCCGACCCCTCCCATTGAGCATAGAGACGCGGTTCAGCGGTTTTTGGATCGAAGTTTTTGTCTAGCATGGCTCGCCTGTAGCCGGTGCATACACGGCTGACCCCGCCAACGAAAGGCGCGAGGGAACGGAATTTTGTTCACCTAGGTCTATTTTGGGGACGAGGATTCGGAAAAAACTCAGCGTGAAAACTGCCCCGACTAGGGACGGGCCCCGCGTGAAATGCGCTCGACCTCAGCCTGGACCGTCTCTTGGACAATCCTTGGCAGATGATCATCAAGCCATTGCTTCAAGAGGGGCCGCAAGAGTTCACGAGTCACATCTTCCAGCGTCCGACCATCACGGGGCATGAGGATGGTTGCGGTAAGGTGCTCAAAGGATGCAGCCGCAGCACTGGCAGCGGGTGAGCCCACCAAGCCAGGACCTGGATCAAATTCTGGCTCAGATGGCGCGACTGGCTGTGGTGTTGGCGACAAGGCTGGAGTGTCCAGTGGTGTGTAGATATCCAGATCACCAACTGTATCGACCTTTTCAGTCAACTCGAGGACGTCGTCCTCGAGCACAAGCGGTGGCTCCGGAGGAGGTGGCGGTGGCGGTGCCTCTAATGCGATCGGTTCTGGCTCAGGGGTAGGCAAGGGCTCGATGTCGCCGAGCGGCAGAGCCTCTTCGGCAGGAGCTTCATCTTCGGAAATGATCCGGCGTATGGAGGCCAGAATTTCCTCCATAGTCGGTTCTTGTGATTGCGAGTCAGACATGGCGAACCGTCACTGAAGCGAATGGGAATCCCTGCATCCGGGGCTGTGTATGCAATTATGATCCTGCAATGTCTAGCGTGAGACGCAAGGATAGAATTCGCCTCTGAGGGGAATTCCGCATCAAGGTCTCGACCGGTCGCTGCTAACTCGCAGGCGAACGAGCTTTCACTCCGGGTTTTTCCTTTGGTTTGGGCGTGAAGGCCGAGTCGACAACTTCGATTGGCTCCTCCCAAGGCACCCATCCCCAGGTCAATCTCAGCTTATTGAAGTTCGCCTTTGCGTCATATTTGGCCGACGCAGGCAGGAGGTCAGCGGTCAAATGCCCCATCTGGCTCAGGACCGATGCGGCCGCGACATAGGCATCATGAGCAGCACTGACCTGGGATAGCTGAGCCGAACGAAGCTCCTGCTCGGCATTCAAGACGTCCAAAGTCGTCCGCAAACCAACCTGTTGTTCCTGATGAACGCCTTCGGCGGCTAAACGGGCAGATTTCACCTGCTGTTCGGTAGAGACAATATTGGCCCGAGCCGCAATCAGGGAACTCCATGATTGAGTCAGGCTCTGGATGACCGAGCGCCTTGTGATCTCGATAGTAATCCTGTCGACATTGTTCCGCTCTATCGCAGCCCGCACGCGTGAGTTGGTCAGACCGCCTGAAAACAGCGGAATGGTTACAACCGCTGCACCGCTGACGCTGCGGGTATAGGTGTCCGTATGCAGTGGCTGAGCAATGCCGCTTTCGCCGAGGCTGGCCTGAAGTGAAAGTGTTGGCATGCGTTCGGCACGCGCCCCGGCCACACGTGCCCGGCCCGCCTCTTCGGCATACTGCGCGCCCCTAATTTGCGCATTGTCCTGCTCGGCAATGTCCAATGCCCCATCGATGGTGCCGGGGATCAAGGGATCAAGGGATGGCGGAGGCTCCAATTCGCCTGGTGCCTGGCCGACCACGGCCTTGTAGCTTGCGCGGCTCACAGCGAGCTGGGCTTGGGCTGACTGCCGCAGGGCAATAGAAGCGGCAAGTCGAGCCTCTGACTGGGCCACATCGGTCCGCGTGATTTCACCCACGTCAAAGCGTGCGCGAGACTCCTCTAGCTGCCTTTGCAGGACGGCCACATTCTCATTTTGGATTCTTAGGGATTCTTGGTCCCGGCGGACATCCATAAAGGCCTGGATCACACTACCTAGAATTTGAGCATCAACGCGGCGGAGAACCTCGCGCCCGACTAAAACATCGCCACGCGCCGCAGCGATGGCGGCCCCCACTCGGCCACCTGTATAGATTGGCTGGTTCAGCGACAGGACGGCGCGTCCAGAATTAGATTCAGAATTGCCCACAAGCGCCGGTACGCGAACCTCTCCATAGCTTGCGGTGACAGATCCACTGACCGACGGACGGACGCCGCTTCGTGCTTGCACCCAGGTCTCGTCGAGGGCCCGAAGACTTGCGCGCTGCGCCTGAAGGGTTGGGTTTGACGCATAGGCCAAGGCGATAGCGTCGGACAAGGTTTCTGCAGATGCAGGCATACTTGCCATGCCGGCAAGCAGAGCGGCGATGGAAACCGCGGCGACTGAAGCACCACGAGGACTTTTAGACATTCAGGATCCCCGACCAAATCGAGAGTAGAGCACGCCTCTTATGGCCGCCGAATAGCGCGGCGACTAGAGGTCGCAATCTTAAGCTTTTTTCACACGCCCTTGAGAGAAAGATTTCAGGCCTTTGAGAAAAAGATTGCAGGAATGCCTAAAAGGCGAACCCAGCCGTAATTTCGTACCCATGCAAAACAGGTGGTGTTGCGTCAAACAATACCCGACGGCCTATGCCATCGGCATTCCTGACATACAGGCAGGCCTTGCCGACCGGGCCATCCCGCTCGACCAAAACCAACCGTCCGCCGAGCGCAAGTGCCTTAAGCCAAGCTTCAGGCGCGCGGCCAACCGCACCCTCGACCACCACCAAATCAAAGTCTCCATCGGGAATGGCGTTCAAGTCGGTGCCGTCATAGCGCGAGACATCGGCACCAATGAAAGTGAGGATCGCCGCAGCGTACGGGGCGGCAATGGCCAGCACCCTTTCCCCGACCACGGGCTTGGCCGCCTGTAAGATTTTCGCAACATCGCGGGGCTTCAGAAGCGCTCGACCAGGCGCGTATTCCAAGGCGGTATCTGTATAGGCGAGATAGGCCTTGCCTGGCGGCGCGAAATCCTCCCGGGGCAACGCCATCATGGCATCCTGAATCCGCAGGTCTGTGACGTCAGCGGTTCGAACCTGGCTTTCGACCATATTGGATCGGGCGGCGGCGAGATCAGTCATGATTCTGGAAAAACCCTCGGCGACTTTAGCCGCTTATAGGTCGGGGGCAGTTAAGAAGGCAATGCAAAGGCGTAGGCCGAGCCGCAGTTTAAAACTTCTAGCGATACGCTTTGATAAGGGCAGCTTGTACCAAGGCTCTGCTTAGGAATAGTCTTGGCTCCAGCAGGCGAAGACCTGCCCGAAAAAGGGAGGCAATACTCATGGCCATGCCAGAGGAATTCTCGACCGAGGCTGTCCAGGCTGCATCTGCAGATGCCTTTGTGCCCTATCAGCACTTCCTGTCTTCGGGCGAACCTTATCGCTCTATGATTTCCGGCAATCCGTGGATGCGCCCGCCCCGGGCAAAGGACCCCCTCGAATGGGGACAAGGGTGGTATTATGACACGACGGTCGGCCGCAAACACCCGGACTGGAAGGATGTGGCCCTGCCCAGGGCCACAAAGGACCTGCGGCAGCTAAGGCAGGATCTCTACACCTGGGGCTATTGCCTGATCGAAGATGGATTGTCTGCGGCGCAGTGTGCCCGAATCCATGCCCGGGTGGTCGACCAGGCAGCGGCGGAGAGGGCGCTGGGCATTGCCCATGTCAGCCCTGAGCAACAGCATGTCTGGTCACTGGTCAACAAGGGGCCGGACTTTCCAAGGCTGCTGGAACATGATCCTGAATGCGTCCAGGCGGGGCCGATGATTGAGACCCTGCTCGACGAGACCCTGGGTGCAGGCTGGAACCATTACAGCTTCCTGGCCAATATTTCCTATCCGGATTGCCACCCTCAAGGCCTGCACCAGGACCAGTCGGCAATTGCACCCTTCCGGTCGCTAGAAGCACCGGTCCTGGTCAATACCGTCTACATTCTGCAGGATGTAAACGAGCATAATGGCGGAACCCTGATCATTCCGGGGTCTCACCGGGTTCAGGCTGAAGGGCCTGTCTATGGGGCGCTGCCCCGCGCCATCAATCTTGAGGCTCCGGCTGGCTCAGTCCTGATCATGGATGGCCGCACACTGCACGGCGGGGCGGTCAACCGGTCCGGAGCTCTGCGTTACATACTGACAAATTCAGTCGTGAAACCCTGGCTCAAACAGCAGGAAAGCTTTCTGCTGGGGCTCAGTCCAGCGGTCCTGGCGGCGGCCTCTGATAAATTCCTCTGGCGGTGCGGTTTTCAGGCGACCTCGGTCCGCAATATGGTTGAGGGCTATGGGTATTTCGGCAGTGGACAGGTGGCAGATCCCAACGGTTCCCTGGTCCATGTTCGCCGGGCCATGGACGCTGGCGGCTATGTCCATACGGGGACCCTTTCCATGGACAACCTCGAGGCCATTGATCTGGCCGCGTTGGGCTTGCCCCGCATTCAGGCCGCCCACGAAACCTATCGCAGCGAAAACTATCAGACCCGAATGGCGGCGATAGCATCCCGTTGAATGACCCACCAACGGTTAAAGCGATCGGCGCGCAAGACCTTGCCGGTTTGGATTGGTTCTGTTAGCCATCGCGCCCTCTCGACGGTGTCGAAACTTGGCCTGATGGCGGAGTGGTTACGCAGCGGACTGCAAATCCGTGCACCCCGGTTCGATTCCGGGTCAGGCCTCCATAATTTCTAGAGCGGAACAGCCCGCCGATTAGCGAGGCCCAGGACATGACGCTGTCACAGCAACGTCGATTTACGACACCAGAACCCGACGAAACCTTGGACTCCCTGGCCGCTCGCGCACGCCCAGATCTTGATCTTGCCACAGCCATCGAGCTTATCCGCGGATGGAACCTGCACATCTTTCTAATGCGACGCCCGCGCGGGCTCTTGCTGGGCGGCGATGTGGTTTTCATTGAGCCACCCCTGATATGAGTGACGCTGTCGTCCTCGCCGCAGACATCGCCGCAGGGCATGATGGCGATGCCGAGCTTGTCGTAACGGTCCGTTACGAGAATGGCGTAGTCGGGGTCGTCGCCTTAGACTCCGACTCCGCCTTCGATATAATGCAATCTTGCGGTGCCGCCAGTTCAGCTGACCTTGTTGGTCGGCCCTGGCATGAGGTTCTAAAGGGGGTTTGAATGTTCGACATTCTGATCAAGAACGGGATGGTCATTGATGGGGTCGGAAGCAAAGCCGTCCTGAGCGATGTCGGCATCAAGGACGGCAAAATTCTGGCTATTGGAGAAAATCTGAAGGACGGCGGGCGGCAGGTGCTCGACGCCGCCGGACTGGTGGTCTCCCCAGGCTTTATTGACCCCCACACCCATTTTGACGCGCAACTGCTGTGGGACGGTGCCGCAAAGCCGGCCCTGGAGCATGGGGTAACCTCCATCATCCCTGGCAACTGCTCCCTCTCTCTTGCGCCCTTGAAGGCTGAAGATCGCAAGACGTTGATTGGCATGTTCCAGCAGATTGAGGAACTGCCCCCTGCCGCCTTCACAGACGCCTTTGAATGGACCTGGGAAACCTTTTCCGGTTACCGCGCCGCGATTGAGGGCACGTTGAGCGTGAATGTGGCCCCTCTCGTTGGCCACAGCGTCATCCGCCTCTGGGTCATGGGGGCAGATGCTCAGCAAAGGGCGGCACGGCCAGAGGAAATCTCGGCGATGCAGGATCTCTTGAGGGAATGCTTGAATGCCGGGGCGGTTGGGCTTTCCACCAGCTTTGTTGATGTTGATGAAAACGCGCGCCCCGTTCCCAGCCGCTTTGCACAATTCCAGGAGCTCGACGCCCTGTGCGCTGTCCTTGGGGAATTTGGCCGCATGTTACAGATTGTGCCTGAATTCTACGACACCGACATCACGATCGCCCGCATTGACCAATTGGCGGAACTCTCGCTGAAGCACAAAATTCCGACAACGCTATCCCCGGTTTTCGACAATCGACAGTCACCAAACAATGTCCCCAGGACCCTTGCTCGCATAGACGAGCAAATGGCCCGCGGCGCCCGCGTGTGGCCGCAGATGCAAACTCGGCCAATCGACATCAGCTTCTCCCTCTTGCGGCCAAGTCTGTTTTTCGCGCGGCTACCCAGCTGGGTCAAAATTCTTCGCCTTCCAGTGACAGAGCGCATCTCGGCTCTGCGCGATCCCGTTACCGCCGATAAGCTGGTCGCTGATGCGGGCGAGGATGGCGGGGAGCGTCTGATGGGGCGGCTTATTGTTCGCGGTGGCGGCGAGGCTCCAGAGCACTTGGTAGGCCGCACCCTGGGCGACATAGCCGCAGAGCGCGGTGAGGTCCCGGCCAGGGCCCTCATTACCCTCTCCCTTGAGAATGACCTTGAAATCGCGTTTCTGGCTGCGAACGGGGGCCATGACTCAACTGACCGCATTGGTCCGATGTTGGCCAATCCCCTAGTACATATCGGTGCCAGTGACGGTGGCGCACATCTGACCTCATTCTCGACCTATGGCGATACGGGGTATCTGTTCAGCGAATTCGTCCGAAAGTCTGGGGCCCTGACCTTGGAGCATGCGGTTCAAAAGATCACATCTGAGCCAGCGGAAATCTGGGGCCTCAAGGATCGAGGCATTTTGAAGACCGGCTATGCGGCCGATGTCGTGATCTTTGATCCCTTGACCATCGACCGCGGTATCGAGCGTCCCGTTTTCGATATGCCCGGCGGCGGTATGCGTTATGTGCGCGACTCGATCGGCGTCGATACCGTAGTAGTCAATGGGCAGATTGCCTGGGCTAAGGGCGCTTATACAAACGCTCAGACCGGACAGATTTGCGAACTGGCCTAGCTCGATTTTAGTTGGGGATATTGCTTGATCCGAGCGCCTGCTTGGCCTCATCGGACCGAAGTGCATCTGCAGGACACGTGTCACCCAGGCGCTTTGCCTCTGTGGTCGCCTTACCGGACAGAGGAATGCCTCCAATCTTGGTGGAAATCGCCATCACCAACTTGAACGTGGTGGGCGAATAGCTCCCCTGGGCGGTAACATATGCCACCTGCCCTTTCTTCGTCGCGCAACTCCCCTTGAGGCGAATGCGACCATCTGATGTAGCCCGGGTGGGATAGGTGCAATCATAATGGCGATTGCTAGGCCCGTTGAGGAACTTGTTGATTTCTGAGGTCACGAGGCAGCGGTGTTCAACCTTCTTTGCTGAGAACAGCAAGGTCGCGACTTCACCCACCTCCCAATAGCCAGGCATTGGCTTTCCATCCGGTCCGCTGGCGGCATGGGCCTGAGCTGCGACCAAAGCCGATAGGGCCGCCACGAAGACCGCCACGTGCATCTTGGTCATCTGGGTCTTCTCCTTAGCATCTCATCCCTGAGATAAGCGTCCCATGCTCACCCTTGTCGCTAACCCATGTCCTAGGTGTGGCGTCAAGTCGGCCGGCCTTGTAAACCCGAACCATCAGGAGATTCCTTTGGCCAAGCCCGCTCAGATTCAAACTCCGCCTTCAGACCGGCTGGAGTTGACCATCGTTGTGCCAACCTTCAACGAGCGCGCCAATGTCGCCAAGCTGGTGAGCAAGGTCGATGCCGTACTGGCTGGGACGCATTGGCAGATCATTTTTGTCGATGACAATTCACCAGATGGAACGGCCGCAGAGGTCAAGTCGATCGCCGCCGGGGACCCCCGGGTACAGTGCCTACACAGGATGGGCCGTCGGGGCCTGGCTGGAGCCGTGATCGAGGGCATACTTGCCAGCGCCGCGCCCTTCGTTGCTGTGATGGATGGTGATCTTCAACACGACGAACGGCTCCTGCCAAAGATGCTCGCCGCCCTTCATCAAGATCAGACTGACCTGGTCGTCGGCAGTCGCTATGTCGGCGGTAAAGATGCAGATGCCTCGGCCCTCGGTGCCACCCGTGAGGCCGGCAGTCGGTTCGCCAATTGGCTAGGCCAGAAGGTCCTAAAGGTTCAGCTTAGTGACCCTATGAGCGGGTTCTTCATGATCCGCCGCGATAAGGTGGACAGTGTGGCCCCAAGGCTGGCGACAGACGGGTTCAAAGTCCTGTTCGACATCGTCGCCTGCCAGCCCACGCCGCTTCGGACCCTGGAGTTGCCTTACACCTTCCGGGCGCGCGAAGCGGGTGACTCCAAACTCGATAACGGCGTTGTCGTCCAATATCTGGGGCTGCTTACGGCCAAGCTGACCGGTGACGCCATTTCACCGCGGTTCTTAATGTTCGCCCTCGTCGGGGCCAGCGGGGTTGTTGTAAACCTTGTCATTCTAAAAGCCCTGCTGAATGCTGGATTTGCCTCGCAAAACCTCTTCGCCTATGCCCAGGGCTTCGCAGCCCTCGGCGCAATGACCTCCAACTACCTGATAAACAACGCAATCACCTACAGAGATCGCAGCAAGCGCGGGCTGGACTTGATCGTTGGCTACTTCAAATTTTGCATACTCTGTAGCGTGCCCCTGGCTGCAAATGTCGCGGTTGCCACATTGGTCTATCAGCACGGCGCAGCTTGGATGGCCGCTGGCGTCGCCGGGGCGATTGTCGCTGCGGCTTGGAACTATGTGACCACATCCAAGGCGGTATGGTGAAATCGGAACATTCCAGCGCTTTCTGGCGGCTGGGCGCATTCGTTATTGCGGTCACGATATTGCGGCTGGCGGCTGCGGCGATCATCCCACTGACGGAAGATGAAGCCTATTATCGACTTTGGGCGCAGCACCTTCGATTTGGCTATTTTGATCACCCGCCCATGGTGGCTTGGTGGATTTCCATCGGTCAGGCCTTAGCAGGGCCGACGCCTTTAGGGGTGCGACTCCTGCCGGTTTTAGGTGCCGGTCTGGCTTCAATTCTCGTCGCCGCGATTGCCCGCGATCTCGGGGCCTCCGCCGCTACCGCATTTCGTGCCACGGTTTGGTATAACGCCACGACGACGATTGGCCTGGGAAGCATACTGGCCACCCCCGATGCCCCGGCGACTCTTTTTTGGGTCCTATCCCTTTGGGCGCTTGGGCGCATTAGAGCAGGACAAAAGCCCCAATGGTGGCTCATCGCAGGACTTACCGCTGGTCTTGCCTGCATCTCCAAATATTCGAGCCTGTTCCTTGGTCCAGGGGTCTTTTTGTGGCTGATAAGGTCTGAAAAAGACTGGAAATCACTGCGAAGTCCTTGGCCATGGCTCGCGGCCTTGATTGCGGGTGCTGTGTTCTCAACCAACTTGATTTGGAATGCACAGCATCATTGGCTGACCATGGAAAAGCAATTTGGCAGGGTTGCCCCAGTAGGCTTGCACCCTAGGCATCTGGTCGATTTCGCGATTACCCAGTTCTTCTTGCTAAATCCATTGATCGCGACGCTCGCGGCCCGCACCATACCCGTCGCCTGGAAGGATCGATCAAGCCCCCTCTCCCTACCCTTGCTGACCAGCCTGCCGTTTGGAGCCTATCTTCTCCTCCACGCCCTGCATGACCGCGTTCAGGCCCATTGGCCGGTGCCCTTGTTCGCAGGTTTGGTCATCGCTGCGGCCCTGCTTGTGGAGCAGGACGCGCAATCCGTTCGCGCCAAGGCGCTTCGAGCCATGGCGATCGGCAGCGGCTATCTGGTGAGTCTGGGGCTCTTAACTTTTATCGCGTTTGGATCGCTTCCCAATCTGGGGCGAAAAGACCCAGTGCTTACCTTAAGGGACTGGCCAAGTTTTGCGCGCCAGATCGAAGCCCGGCGCCAGGAGGTTGGCGCAGGATGGATTGGGACAGTGGCCTATGGAACCGCCGCCCAGTTGGCGAATACCGAGGCGATTGCCGCCCCACTGCTTCAGGTGATTGAGCGGGATCGATACCTGGACCCAGATCCACATCGTCCAGACCAAAGCCAGCCAGGCCTCATCGTGGACCTAGACCGCCGGGTTGAAGCCAAAGACCTTGCGACATGCTTTGCTCACGTCGACGCCTTGCCTCAGGTCGTTCGAGGCCCCAACGCAAAGCACGGCGTCAGGTATGACGTCTTCCTCGTATCGTCGCCGGTGGTGGATCTCATGGATCATGGCTGTCCAAACGACCTAGGCAAGAAACCTCGGAAATAAGCTGCCGAAACGCATCTCGCGGACGAGTAAAGCGCGAATGCGTATGCGACATATTGCCACACCCCACAGGTGTGAGGCACCATAGTGCGAATCAGGTGTGCCGTCCTCCGACGTGACGCCAAAAACGACCTCTGACCCACATTTTGGGGGGGTACCCTTGTCGACCAAAAACTCGCGCGCTGTAAGAGATTTGGCAGCTCTGCAAAAAACCGCATCGACCAGTCGCGTACTCAATCTTCTCGGTATACGCAATAAACACAGCGACGACCCTGATTACGCTACAAAGCCCTTTTTTCTCAATCCAACTCTGAATGAAAGCCTTGTAGTCAAACACAAGGTTCGGCCGGATGAGTTATATGTGTTCAAGAGCAGAAAGCCCGTTGCTACCAAGATTATCATTCCATTCGAAAAGACGGATCTTAATCTTGGTGGAAGATCTTTGTTTGTTGGCCAAACCGGCTGGTTAGACATGTTACAGTATTTTGCGCGTGATGGTCAGGATTTTTCTCGAGATATATTGCTTCTTGAAGTCCTAGATGAACTACCATCATTAGATCCGTTTATTCTTAGAGAACATCTGCGCCGACGTGGCTTTGATATTTCATCCTGCTATTTCGGAATTTCTGAAGCCGATATGACGCGAATGCAGAACTATGTTGGCGGCCAAATTCAACAACTGATCTCCTTGGCCTTCCCCAACGGGGGTAGTGCACGGACCGAAAAACTCGCGATCGCACTCTTGGGAAATAATATTGATGAAGTCTTAGAACCCCTTCGTCATGTCATGCGTCTAGATCCAGATACATTCCGAGAAGGATTGTTCAGCTGGAAGGGGTTTTTATATTACAAGTGGTCTCTCAGTGACATGATCCCAAAGCTAGCCAGCGTCATTAAAGATTTGCCAAATATACAACCCTCCGGGCGCGGAAGCTTTGATCAACTTAGATATGTTGAGCAAGCTCGCGGCAGAATTATCAAGGCGATCAGGAAAAAGAGTGCCGATATCACGGGTTCGCTCAAGGTTTATGATGATGCCTATCGCGAACTGACGGAAAGCGGCAAACCCTTAGCCTTCCGGGACTTTTTGATGAATGCGCCCAGTATGTTCCTGGTCTTGGGAGAAGGCATCGGTGTGGTGTCTCACATTGCCAGTTTCTGGCGTTATCGCTTTCCCAATCCAGAAGACTTGCAGACTTCAGCTGATGAAATTGCTGACATACTTCAGGATTTTGAAGCAAGCTTAAGCTCCACTGAAGCTAGCGTCTGGGGCAGAGAATAGGACTATGGCAACCCAAAGCTAGGCGTGGGTTGGCCTGTGAGCCGCCCCCACACCTAGAAAACTCTTCAGTGCGCCAAAAGTGACGCCTTGGCATTATCCCGACGACCAGTACTGCGCAGGGCCGCAATCTGGGTAGCCTGCACTGGGCCGGCCTTATTTCCCCAGGCGCTACGGACATAGGTCAAGACCGTCGCGATCTCCAAATCGGTAAGTTCGCTCTGGAAAGATGGCATGCCACCCCGGCCCTTCAGGACGCGTGTAATTGGCTCCTTGGGATCACCCTGGGCCACCTTGCTGCCCTTTAGAGCAGGAAAGGCCCCGGCGACGCCGACACCGTTGGGCTGATGACATGCGGCGCAGTTATCCATGAACAGGGACTGCCCCCCGGCGGCGAAGGCGGCAACCGGGGTCGCCGCCAGTACAAGTGCAAACGCCCCAACTGCGAGGCGCGAAACTATAGACACCATGCCCCTCCCCTTAGGCCGCGTTGATCCGAGCGTGCAGCTTGGTAATCTGCTGCCACGCACTTTCGATGCCGCCGGCCTGCCAGCCGGTAATGTAGCTGAGATGCTCTCCCGCCAGATAAAGGCGGCCATCAGGCTCGCAGAGGATGGGGTAGGCAGTCTCTCGACCTTCATCGTCCCATTGGGCCCAACCACCCAGATTGTGCTCGATCCGGTGCCAGGCCGCAGAGAACGAGGTCTCGATATTTGACGAAAAGCCGTTGAACACCCGGTCGCCGGCTCGGCCAGAAACCATAGCCCGTTCGGCCGGCGACAGGGCGCTGACCTTAGCCGCCTGGGCCCCAAAGTGATAATACCCTAGCAGGACACCCTTCTTACCCTGCCAGCCATAGGACGGCAGAGACATGGTCTGGATTTCCGGGTCGTCATAATAGACGTGCCCACCGTAAATCTGATGATCTTCCTCCCAGAAGCGGCGCTTCATCTGCAGGCCGATCTTGCCCACCAGGGCATAGGAGACCGCGCCGATCGCTTCCTTGAACTTCTTTGAGACTTGGAAGTCCATCTGCCGCAGAACCGACAAGGGGATGGTGCAGACGCAGTAGTCGGCCTTGATCACCCCAGGCTTACCCTCGGCGTCAGTGTAGGCGATTTCGACCCCTTTAGCGTTCTGTTTGAATGACTTGACCTGAGTTGAGTACTTGATCAGGTGCCCAACGGCGCCCTCAAAACCTTTGGCAATGCGATCCATGCCGCCGACGGGCTGGAACATGGTGCGCTGCTGCTCATAGCCCGTCACTGAGCCGAGAGTCTTCCAGGCTCCGCCTGCCAGGACATCGCTGAAACCGTTGGGCGTTGACGGCTTGCCCGGTCCAGGATCAACCCCAGGGCCCGGATAGACATCAAAACCACGACCGTCCGTACCCTTGTACGCAAGGTCATTGGTCAGATAACCCTCGTGGACCAAGTAGGCGATCAGATTATCCCGATCGTCTGCCGTCATCTGCTGATCCAGGGCACCTTGCTTTACCACCTTGGCGAGGATTTCAGCTGCGCCGCCACGGACATCGGCTGCCACCTGACCCTTGCGGATCGGTTTGCCATTCAGAGGGCCCTTGCCCTTGCCGTACATGACGAAGGAATTGTCATTATCGTTGACGAAGACCTCCAGGGGAATGTTGAATTCCTTGGTGTAATGCAGCGTCGACTGGTGATGATACGGGATCCGCCATGGGCCGTGGTTGATGTAATGACCATCATCGAAGTCACAGACCTGAGTCTCACCGCCCAGTTCCGTCAGCTTGAAGCCCTTCCGCGCGGTCTGACAGCGTCCGCCAGCAAAGCTGCGGGCTTCGAGGACCGTGACATCGTATCCGGCTTTAGACAGCTCATAGGCGCTGGTCATGCCGGCGACCCCAGCACCGAGGACGACGATTTTCTTGCCGCCGCCACCCGTCAATTTCGGGGGTGCCGCTTGGGCCGAAGCAATTCCAAAGCCCATAGCGGTCATCCCCGCTAAAAGGAGTGCAGACCCCCCGACACTGCTCAAGCCCTCGAGGAAAGCCCTGCGGGAAAACCCGCGACCGCCCATGGAATCCGATTGCATATCACCACCGCCAAACTGCTGTTGACACTACAGAAGCGAAAAGTCGGGCCGGGAGACAACGATTCAGGGCGATGATTTGCCCGAAAGGTTTATGGCAATCGAAAGGTGCCCAATCCTTGGGCGTCATCGCATGCTTTTTGGGTAGATCTGCGAAGTGACCCACTTCGGCTATCGGCCTCTAAGCCCTGGGCCGCCATCGTGCAGAGTCGTCCCTTTCCCAGAAATCGCCATTATTGAGTCCTAGTGGCAGGCTCAGTTTTCGCAGGTCCCAAAAGCATGGATGTCCGCGACGATTTATGGAGGGCTTTGCATGCGTGGTCCTGGTCTGCTGCTAGCTTTGTTTCTACTTGTCGCCGGTACTGCATCGGCAGCAGAGCCAAGCCAACCCTCCCTTAAAACCCTTTGTACGGACCGACCGACGAAATCAACGGGGCCATGCACGGTCGATCAAGGTCATTGGCAGGTCGAAACTGATCTCGCAGATATGACGGAGATATCCAGCGGAGGCGTCAAAAGCCGCACATGGACCTTGGCGAGTCCAACCCTGAAATACGGACTCACACAGACCCTAGACCTTGAATTCAATCCATCCCCCTATCTGTCGACAACCACGTCGGACCATGCGGCCGGCAAAAGCCTCGCCGGACTTGGCGACACGATCCTGAAACTGAAATCGGTTCTAAAAAGTGGCAAGGTGGATGTTTCAATCAGCCCCTTCTTAAAGTTGCCCACCGCGCGCAAGGGCCTGGGCAATGGCAAGGTTGAAGGCGGTGTCATCCTGCCGGTCCAGCTGGCCCTGACCGATGATCTCCAGCTCTTATTTGATCCAGAACTCGATGCCCTAGAGAATGATGCTGGAAATGGCCGCCATCTGAATGCCGCAGGTCTCGTCAGCCTCACCAAGTCTGTAACGCCCACAACCAGCTTTTCCGCTGAAATCTGGGCTAGTAAAAACTTTGAACCCTCGGGAAGTGTCACTCAGGTTTCAGCCGACCTCGGTCTTGCCTGGATCCCGTCATGGAACCAAAATCTACAATGGGACACAGGCGTCAATGTCGGGTTGAACACGGCGACGCCGCGCCAGCAGATCTACCTTGGCCTCTCGCGACGGTTTTGACGCAGACCCCACCTAAAAAGCTACAACTGGATGAAAACACATGGACACTGATCTGTCTGAGGGAGGATCTAACAGGTCGCTCAATCGCATGGTGGCGATCACGGTCGTTTCGCTTTCTGTCTTCATGGGAATTTCTAAGGTCAAGGATGACAACCTGGTCCAGGCCATGCAGCAGGCCAAGGCAGACTCCGTTGACCGATGGTCCGAATATCAAGCGGTCAAGACGAAGCTCCACATTGCACAGACAGCTCGGCTCGAAATCGCCCTGACGAGCCGGGGCGATCAAGCGGATGCAGCGCTTAAAACCCTAGATTCAGAGATCGCCAAATACACGAAAGAGGCCCCCCAAGTTCAGGCTCAGGCCAAGGACCAAGAGGGACTCTATGACGCTCTGAACATCCATGACGATCAGTTCGATATGTCAGACGCCCTTATATCCATTGCTGTGTCCCTGGCAGCGGTCGCCGCCTTGGTGGAGACGCGCTGGCTGCTCTATATCGGCTGGGTTGCTGGCGGCTTTGGCGTGATCATGGGACTGGCAGGCTTTCTGGGCTGGTCGATCCATCCAGATTTTCTGGCAAAATTTCTGAGCTGAAGAGGCACTCCGCCTCCGGACATCTACGTAAATTGCTCGAGCAAGCGATAAGGGCCTAAGCTCGAGGCGTGAAACCCAAAATCATCACGACACTGGCCAGCTATTCCAAAGGTCTCTTTCTTGCGGACCTCTTTGCCGGCATAACCGTGGCACTCGTCGCTATGCCCCTGAGCATAGCCATTGCGATAGCCTCAGGGGCCACCCCGGCCGTTGGCCTTGTAACGGCCGTCATTGGCGGCTTCCTCATTTCATTGCTCGGCGGTAGCCGCGTACAAATCGGCGGACCAACCGGCGCATTCATCGTCGTGGTCTACGGCGTCATAACCCGCCACGGCTACCAAGGCCTTGTAATGGCGACAGCTATGGCCGGGGCGATCCTAACGGTCGCTGCAATCTGTCGCGCTGGAAAGCTAATCGCTTACATTCCTGAGGCCGTGATCGAAGGCTTTACAGTCGGCATAGCGGTCATCATTGGGGTCAGCCAGTTGAAGGATTTTTTGGGCCAGACTGTTGTGAAACTACCGGCAGAGTTCATTCCCAAGATTGAGACCCTTTGGTCAGCCCGATCGACACTAAGTCCGGAAGCTATCGGCATTGGCGTCGTCGCTGTGGTGCTGATCGTCCTATTCCGCCGATTGGCTCCTCGCCTTCCGGGACTGATTGTCGCCATTGCCATAACCTCCGCCTTGGTCACGCTCTTCCATTTGCAGGTCGACACGATCGCTTCACGCTACGGCGACCTGCCGAGGGGGCTGCCGACGCCTTCATTCCCCGCTTTCAACCTGTCCCAAGCAAGGGATCTCCTACCATCGGCCTTGCTCATCGCACTTCTGACTGGGATTGAGTCACTGCTTTCAGCGATTGTAGCCGACCGGATGATTGGCGGGGATCACCGCCCCAATGCCGAGCTTATGGCCCAGGGTGTGGCCAATTTCGCATCAGCCATGTTTGGCGGCCTACCAGCTACGGGTGCTATTGCCCGCACCGCAACCAATGTCAGAGCGGGTGGCAAAACGCCGGTATCAGGCATAATCCACGCCCTTGTCATACTTCTGGTTCTAGTATTCGCGGCCCCCTTAGCTGGATATCTCGCAATGCCAGCCCTCGCAGGTCTTTTGTTAGTTACGGCCTGGAATATGAGTGAGCCCCATCGTTGGGGCGAACGCTTGTCCGCGAAATTGCCCGATCAGGCTGTCTTCTTCATCACCCTGTTCCTGACCGTCCTGGCGGATCTGACCGTGGCCATTGCCGTCGGAACAGGTCTGGGCTTGGCGCTACGCGTCTTCCGAAGGACCAAAACTCCCGAGCTCTGGTCTCCACCGGAGCCCTGAAATCTAGCGTGCCTTGAACTCTGCGGGTCGCTTTTCAAGGAAGGAAGTCATCCCTTCGCGGAAGTCTTGGGTGCGGATCAGCTGCAGGAACTGCAGATAAACATGGTGGACGTGATCGTTAAAGGTCTCGCTCAGGCCCATCCTCATCAAACGCTTGGCCGACTGAACTGCGAGGGGCGCGTTTGCCGCCATTTCCAGCGCGAGTGCCCGAGCATAGGCAGGCAGTTCGGCATCTGGGACCACGTGGGAGGCCAGCCCCATTTCAACGCTTTCCTGGGCGGTAAGAGTCCGACCGGTAAAGATAAGCTCGGCCGCCTTGGACCAGCCCAGCAGTCGGGGCAGGATCCAGGTTCCGCCGGACTCTGGTACGACGCCGCGCTTGACGAAGGCTGCCGCCATCTTAGCGCTCTGAGCCATGACCCGAATGTCGCAACCCAGGGCCGTGTCGAGGCCATAGCCAGCCGCTGAGCCATTCAGGGCGCAAATGGTCGGCTTATCCATGGCAAACAGGACCGTCGGCGGCGTATTGCGCAGGTCCAGATTGACCGAAACATTGTTGGGCTGAGAGCCGATCCCAGATCCCTGGGTGGCGTCCACGAGGTCAAGACCTGCGCAGAAGGCGCGACCCGTCCCGGTTAGGATCACGACGCGAACAGCTGGGTCTTCATTGGCCTTGATGAGAAGCTGTGTGATCTGGGCCAGCATGGGGCCAGAAATGGTGTTCAGACGCTCAGGACGGTTTAGCGTCAGGGTCGCAATGCCCTCGCTGACATCATAGAGCACTTCATCAGCGGTATCGGCGCGCACTTGGGTCACGGAGTCGGTCATGGTTTCCATCCCTTGATTTTCGTGCAGCTAAGAGCGGCAGCCTGCCCTGCGCAACCTTTTTCCATCAGGTGACCGCCGCGACCTCAGCATATCTCGGCTCACGCCAGGCTTCGGTGGCCATGATCTGCGCTAAGTGGTCAACGGCATCCCAAACGTCGGCATAGCCGATGTAGAGGGGCGTCAAGCCAAAGCGAAGAATATCTGGCGCTCGAAAATCGCCGATGACGCCACGATCGATCAGGGCCTGGACGATGGCATAGCCATTGGGATGCCTAAGCGCCACCTGACTGCCCCGCTGTGCGCCGCTCAATGGACAGGCCGGACTCAAGCCGTCGCATCTGTCTTGAACCAAGGTGAGAAAGAGGTCCCCCAGGGCGATCGACTTCGCCCGAACCATCCCCATATCGATCCCCTCGAAGACGCTGAGAGCGGCGTCTAAGGCCGACATATTCAGCACTTGAGGCGTGCCGCACAAGAGCCGTGCCATGCCCACCCCTGGCCGATAATCGTCGTCAAAGGCGAAAGGTTGCGCATGGCCCATCCAGCCAGTCAGGGGTGATTTGAATGCCTCCTGATGGCGGCGGGCGACAAAGGCAAAGGCTGGGGCACCTGGACCCCCATTCAGATATTTATAGCCACACCCAACGGCCAGGTCGGCACCTGAGGTGGTCAGATTGACGGGCATGGCCCCCGCCGAGTGACTCAGATCCCAGAGGGTCAGGGCACCCACCTCGCGGGCTTTGGTGGACAAGGCCGTCATGTCATGGAGCTCACCGGTCTTGTAGTGGACCTCGGTCAGCAGAAGCAGGGCCACAGACTCGTCGAGCGCATCGGCAAGCTCTGCCCTCGGGGTCACGCGGATTTCGAGCCCCGGCACCAGATCAGCAAGCCCCTGCAAAATATAGAGATCACTGGGGAAATTTCCGGGCTCAGTGACAATCACGTGTCGGTCTGGCCTAAGGGCCAGGGCACCTGCTGCCAGCTTGAACAGGTTAACTGAGGTGGAGTCGCAGGCGATAACTTCGTCGGGATGCGCGCCTATGAGCGGTGCGATCTTGGCCCCGACCTTGACCGGCAGGTCGATCCAACCGGCAGTATTCCAGCTTCGGATCAGGTCCCTCCCCCACTCTTCCGCGACCACCTTTGCCAGCCGTGCAGGGACCGCCTTGGGCAAGGCACCAAGGGAGTTTCCGTCCAGATAGATCACGCCTGCGGGGATCTCGAACAAGGCGCGGTGCCCTGCCAAGGGATCGGCAGCGTCAAGGGCTAGGCAGTCCTCCCGGGTCACTAGCGTCAGGATCCTGTGGCCGAATAATGAGGTTGGTCGATGGCGATCTGGTCCGTGATATTGGCCTTTAGCGCCGCCAGAAGGCCCGGCGTCTCGGCATTCATATCGCCAGAGCGCAGCCTTTCACACAACAAGGCATTGAGGGTTTTCACATCCCCCGACATACCCAAAAGCTGGGATAGGCGCTCAACTGCAGCGGCGTCAGCTTGTGGGCCCAGCAAAATCTCCCTTTTCACCACAGACAGAACATTGGCTGCGACCCGTGCCAAAAAGGCATCCCGGGGCGGGAGGCTTGGTCGGATGCTGTCTATCCACTTGGCGACAGCGTCGACCAGCTCGTCGGCTCTTGGGTTCTCAATCATAGGCCCGCCTCCAGAAGGTTCACCAGATCGATTTCAGTCTCAGATACGCGCCGACCAATCATCGGTCGCTCCACGGAGGTCGTCACGCCCGAGGCATAGCTGGAATACATCAGCAGGCACATAACGCCCCACTTCAGGGATCCCAGGGCCTGCCAGTAGCGGACCCGGCTTAAGGGGATTTCGATGCCGCTAGCCGCAGCATATCCATCAAGCAGGTCCTGATAGTCCCCAAACCCGCCCACAGGCTTTGAGCTGACCCCAAAGCGCCAGGAATTCACACAAAGCCACGACAGGTCTTCGGCCGGATCGCCGAGGTGCGAAAGCTCCCAGTCAAGGACTGCGGCCACCCCATCTGTCTCATTTATGATCAGGTTGCCGTTCCGAAAGTCCCCATGCAGCAAGACTTCAGGCATGGGCTCTGGGGCATGTTTGCGCAGGTGCTGGAAGGCCAGTTCCAGAATCGGGCGCTCCGTGCCGAAGCTGCGATAGAGGGTTTCATAGCGATCCAACTCGCCAATGGCGTCGGCAGACTTCAAGGGAATTGTGCCAGGCGGAATGCTATGGATCTGGGCCAGAATTCTTCCGCATTGGCCGGCGAGTTCGGGACGGATGGCCTCGAACCGCGGATCGGTGACGATCTTGCGGCCTAGGGTCTCCCCGGCAATCCGCACGGTGATATGGGCCTCTCCCAGTCCATCCTCCGGCTGACAAAGCCAGACGAGGGGTGCCACAGGCGCACCCGCGGCTTGCGCGGCCGTGATCAGGGCTGCCTCGGTGGCAAGGGATGTTGACCTCGCAGCCTCCTCGTCAAACGGCCCCGGACGGCGGCGCAGGATCATTTCCCGACGCCCTTGCGGTCCTTCAGCCACAAATGCCCAGGTCTCCATGCTCGCGCCCGCTGACAGCCTCTGGACTTCTGCTACGGTTGCGAACCCTAGTTTTGGGGCAAGAGCCTGCAGGCCTTCTGAAATATCGACTTCCATGACGTTAGGGCGCCTCGCGTCTTCTGGGAGTTGACGATCTGGAGACCAGAGCGCCGGCTTGTAAATCGTCAAAATGACCGGCGACAACTCTAGACCGATGACCAAAGGGAAACGCCATGAACTTTAATATCGACCCCGAACTCGTCGCTTATCTGGCCGAGCTGGACGCCTTCATTGAGGCCAAGATCAAGCCTCTGGAGAATAAAGACGACAACATAAAGTACTTCGACCACCGCCGTGAATATGAGCGCACCGACTGGGAAGCCGGGGGCCTGCCGAAGCACGAATGGGAAGCCCTTCTCGGGGAGGCGCGCAAGCTGGCCGATGAGGCGGGCCACCTGCGCTTTGCCTGGCCCCCAGAAATGGGCGGTAAGGGCGGCTCGAACCTGGCCATGGCGGTGATCCGCGAGCATCTGGCCGCCAAGGGTCTGGGCCTACACAACGATCTGCAGAACGAGCACTCGATCGTCGGAAACAACCCTTTCATCCTGATGTTCAAGGAGTTCGCCACCAATGCTCAGTATGAGCGCGACGGCGACAAACTGCTGGCCGGGAAAATGCGCACGGCCTTCGGCCTTACCGAGCCGAACCATGGGTCGGATGCCACCTTCATGGAAACCACGGCAGTCCCCCAGGAGCGCGACGGCAAGCCAGGCTGGCTGATCAATGGCGAGAAGATGTGGACCACCGGCATGCATGTGGCGACCCACATGATGACCTTCGCCCGGACCAGCGGCAAGGACGGCGACGCCACCGGCATTACCTGTTTCATCATCCCCACCGACACGCCTGGCCTGAAGATCGAAGAATATCTCTGGACCTTCAACATGCCCACCGATCACCCCCGGGTAAGCCTGACCGATGTTTGGATCCCCGAAGACAGTTACTGGGGTGCTATCGACCGCGGACTGGGCCTTGGGCAGAGCTTCGTGCATCAGAACCGCATACGTCAGGCAGCCTCATCCCTGGGCGCGGCGGTTTATTGCATCGAAGAGAGCGTGAAATATGCCCGGACCCGCAAGCCCTTCGGCAAGGCTCTGGCAGATAATCAGGCCATCCAGTGGCCCCTGGTCGAGTTGTCCACCCAGGCCGAAATGCTCCGGCTTCTCATTCGCAAGACCGCCTGGGAGATGGACCATATGGAACACAAGGAAATCGAGCGCCAGATCTCCGACAAGGTGTCCATGTGTAACTATTGGGCCAATAGACTGGTCTGCGAGGCCGCGGACCGGGCCATGCAGGTTCACGGCGGCATCGGCTATTCCCGCCACAAGCCCTTCGAGCACATCTATCGCCATCACCGTCGCTACCGGATCACCGAGGGCTCGGAGGAAATCCAGATGCGCAAGGTTGCGGCCTTCCTGTTCGGCTTTATGGGGCCCAGGAAAAAGCTGTTTGCCGAAAGCGAGGCCAAGAACGATTACGTCCAGCCGGTCCCGGCGCGGCACTGACTGGACTGATATTGGGGAGGCGGAACCCCGCCTCCCGCGAAGCTGGCATCAGCGTACGGGCCTTGCCGACGAGATACGGTCGTTGAGGCCTGACGAGGCGAGGTCGATGACGTCTCCGCTTCTGACAATGCAGCGGCCATGGAAGTTTATCAGATCGCAAAGTTCCCACCGGCCATAGGCGCGGATTGAGCTGACCCGGTTGGCGAACCCCGACCGTAGGAGGTTGGGCTGCGGCCCTCTAAGCGTATAGCTGGCACCGCGAAACCGGGAGTGCTCATACAGCGTAATCGAGCCATGTGAAGGCGGACGGTGTCCAGGATTTGGGCCAGGGCCATAGCCTGGATTGTACCCGCCGCCATGGCTTGGACCGGGATTATAGCCCGACCCACCTGTTCCACCGCCGGGATGGTAGCCAGAGCCGCCAGAGCCGCTACCGCCACCGCCACCGCCAGGATTATAACCGGAGCCACCCGAGTTCCCGCCACCCGTTCCGGGATTGTACCCGCCGCTTCCGCCATTTATCGGCGGCCGTGCCTGTGCATAGGCGGGGTTAATTGCTGCAGCAGACATAATTACAAGAATGGCAGCAGAACTAAATATCTTGAAATTCACTTCAATTCTCCTTTTTGTCTAATATTTTAATGCGTTATGCCGAAAAACGCCGCGCACCATCCAGCCATGTTGAGTGAATAGCGATCTCCTGGATTTCATCGGGTGGAACAAGATTTGGGTCTTTTTCAAGGACCACGAAATCTGCGGCCTTTCCCTTTTCGAGGCTGCCACAGACATGATCCAGATGGCACTGCCAAGCTGCATCAATGGTCATGGCGCGAATGGCCTGCATGGGCGTGATGCGCTCAGCCGGGTTCAAGACCTCACCCCCGTCAATCATATCCCGGACCACAGCATTCTGGATGCAGCGCAGGGGATCAATGGGCGTGACATTGTAGTCAGAGTGAAGCGAAATCCTTAGCCCGCCATTCAAGGCGGAACGGCAGGGATCTAGGCGGTCAGCGCGCGCCGGGCCCAGAATGTGGTCCCGGAAGGCCCGTCCCCAGAAATGCACATGGCCAATCAGAAAGGACGGCGACAGACCCAGCTTTCCCATGCGGACAATCTGATCATCGTGCAGAATACTGCAGTGTTCGATACGGTGCCGCAGAGGGCGACCACCACCCGGTCCCACAACATGTTCGAAGGCCGATAGCACCGTGTCTATGGCCGCATCGCCATTAGCGTGGACCCCGATCTGCCAGCCCGCATCGTGGGCTTGGCGAATGACATGCTCAATTTCCTCGGGCGTATAGTTCAAGGCCCCACGGTTTTCGGAATTCAGATAGGGTGTCCTTTGGTATCCCGTACCGCCCTGGTTTGACCCATCCGCCCAGGCCTTGATGCCGTTCAGTGAAAAGCGCCCAGCCCTCACCCCGGGTCGCAGGCCGAGTTCGGTCCATTTCGCAAAATGGGTCGAAACCAGAAAACCCGCATAGCGGACCCCGGGATCGCCAGCCATGACCTTATCGATCAGGGCAAGATCGGCCTCGGCAAACAGTCCACCAATGCCGCAGTCATGAACGGCGGTGCAGCCTTTGGACGCCGCATCATCCAGGTCTGCCCGCAGGAACCCTGCAAGCTGCTCCAGGGTTGGATTGGGCAGTTTGGCGATGAAGGGTTGAAAGGCACCAGGTTCCTCAAGCCGACCCGACAGTTCACCACTGGCGTCTCTACCGAACCGGGACTGCGGAGGATCTGGGGTATCGCGGGTGATCCCCGCCAACTGGATGGCCTTGCTGTTCACATAGGCAACGTGCCCATTGGACTCCAGGACAAAGACTGGGGTCGAAGGTGCCAGCGCATCAAGATCAGACCTAGAGAAGGGCTTGCCAGCCATGATCGAGGGATCCAGCATCTTACCCTGTACCCAGCCCCCCTCGGGGGTCTGTGCCGCAGCGGCCTTAATCTTCTGACGCGCCTCGTCCAATGTTGCCGTGGTGAAGGGCCCGACATCCAGCCAGGGCCTCAGGCCACAGAAGTTGGAATGCATATGCGGGTCTACGAAACCTGGCAAAACTGTCGCGTTTCCAAAGTCGACCACCTCAGTCTTCGCCGTCCGAAGGCCAAGGATCGAAGCTCTGTCACCCGTGGCGACAATCCGACCGTGACTGACCGCCACGGCCTGAGCCGTCTGCTTCCCTGCGCCCAAAGTGTAGAAGCGTTTGGCCAGAAAAATCTTGTCCGGCTTGTCTGTACTTGACCCCGCAGCCAGGACGGGCGTCGCTCCCGCCATTCCAAAGCCCGCACCAAGGCCTCGAAGAACATCCCGCCGCCCGACATAGTCCCGCATGAAGCGGTTAAACCTAGCGTCGCAAGCATTACACATAAGCGTTTCCCCCAGGATCGCCGTGCGTTCAGAGGCCAGACAGCACCCTAGCTACACAGGCCAGCTAACGCGTTTCAGCACGATCCATATACTTGGCCGAAAGTGTGCTTTCCCGGGCTAGGGCAGACAAGAGAAATTATTGTGAAACGCTGCGACCTGTCGATCCCTAGGAAATTCAGACCGAGATTTAGGCGAATCTCTCGTCCAAAAACCCTGGCAAGGTGTCTGGCAGACCCAGCAGGGGCCCAGAAGATAGCAACAGAACGATCTCATCGCCTCTCAGATGCGAAAGCGCCTCAATGGTTTCCTCGGCCGTTTCCACGCCTAGAGTCGGTATTCCGGTTGCCGCAGTTCGTGCCAGGATTTCGCCAAAGGTAGATTGCTGGTGGCTTTCGGCACCGTGGCCGGGTGGTGGGCAGATCAGCACCCGCGCAGCGCCCTTAAACACAGTGTCGTACCAACTCAGTGCATCCCGGGATCGCCAGCTGAAGGTATGGGGCTCAAACACGACCGTCAGGGGTCGTTGCGGAAAATGCAGCTGAACCGCCTCAATAGCTGAGCGAGCCTTTTCATAGGACGAACCAAACCCTTCGATCACCGGCACGCGGGAGGTGGTGGTCAATCGGTCTAGCCGTCGCCTTATACCCTCAAAACTCGCCACGCCCTTAGCAAAGGCGCGGGGCGATACCAGCCCTCGGGTCAGCAGGTAGGCACCGACACCGACAATATTCTCAATATTGTGTGTGCCAAGGAGGCGGGTTGCCAGATCAAGGGCCTGCCCCCGGGGTCCGACCAGGGTGAAGGTCGAGGTCTCGCCATAGGCCACATCGCGACTGAACCAGCCTTCACAGGGCTCGGTATCGTACCAGACGACGCGTGCGCGGGCCTCAGGGGCCACAGCTTGGATCGCCGGATGGTTCCTGAGGACGCAGAGACCGTCAGCCGGGAGTCCCTTTAGCAGGTCAATGAAGGGTGCCTCATAGTCTGCGAAGGTCGGAAAGACATTGACGTGATCGTGGATCAGGGAGGTGAGCAGCAGGTGTTGTGGATGGTAGAGGGCAAACTTCGAGCGCAGGTCACCATTGCCGATAATATATTCATCCCCCTCCAGCACCATGTCCGGTACCTGCCCCCAATGCCCCGTCTCTGGCAAAGAAGCTGAGATGGCACCGATCATCCAGCCAGCATCCACCCCCGCCTGCCGCAGAATGTGCGCCATAAGGGCTGTGCAGGTCGACTTGCCAAAAGACCCAGCAATCACCGTATTGATCCGGTCGCCGGTAAACCGCCCAACCAGCTCGGCAAAATTGGTGATGGCGACCCCTCTGGACCGCGCCGCAAGCACTTCGGGGTTGTCATCGCCCCCCAGCTTGGCGCTTGCCCCCAGAACCAGCACATCAAGATCTGGCGGCAGATTGGCGGCATCGAAGCGATAGGTCACCGGAAACCCAAGCCCCGCCACATAGGTGGACATCGGTGGGAAGACATCGGCGTCAGACCCCGAGACCTGATGGCCCGCGTCGCGCATCATCAGGGCCACGGCGCTCATGCCGGCCCCGGCTATGCCGGTGAAGTGAATACGCAAATTAGTCTCGCTCAGGAGTTTGAGGTTAAGGTTTGATTAACCAACGCAACAGAGTCTGTCCCAGTCTTCTTTGAAGGCACCCACCATCACAAACTTTTTCAGCCCGGCGCACCTGCCGGGCTTTTTTTTGATCTTGATCTTTGCCTTTCTAGCCATGCCGAGCTTAGCTGAACGCAAATAAGGTTCAGGGAGACAAAGATGGCTAAGCCCGCATCAGGCTTCACGACCCGGCTTGCGCCCGAGGATGAGTTCACCCACGATCCCGGTGATGCCAAAAACTACAATGAAAGCATGTACTTCAATGTCTTTGATCCAAAGGCAAAGACAGGCGGATGGTTCCGGATCGGCAATCGCGCCAATGAGCACTATGCGGAAATGACCATCTGCCTCTACCTAGCAGACGGCCGTGTCGCCTTCATGTTCGCCAGGCCAACCATAGCCGACAATTCAGAAATGAATGCTGGCGGCCTCAGAGTCGACGTGGTCGATCCATTCAAAATGCTAAAGGTGACCTATGCTGGCAAGGCCCTAATCCTGGCCCAGCCCCACGATATGGCAGAGCCCAAGAAGGCCTTCAAAGAAAATCCCACCCTGCCCTGCACCATTGAACTCACCTATGAGGGCGTCTCGCCTATGTATGGCGGAGAAACCGTGCGGACCGACGGCAAGCCCATAGAGATCGACCCAGAAAAATCTTTTGCCAAGGCCCACTATGAACAGCACTGCGCCGCTAGCGGTCATTTCACGATCGGCGACGAGCGGTTCGAGATTTCAGGCTATGGCCTGCGCGACAAATCCTGGGGCCCAAGGCATTGGCAGGCTATTGACTGGTACCGCTGGTGCCCAATGAATTTCGGTCGAGACTTCGGGATGATGCTGTCGGTCATAGGCGACGGCAAGGGCGGTGCCCGGCAGGGCGGCATGGTGTTCCGTGACGGGGTCTATGACCTGATCGAGGACTGTATCATCGACAGTGATTGGGATGAAAACGGCTATCAGACAGCACTTAAGGCCCATGTAAAAACTGTCGGCGGCAAGGTCTATGCGGTCACTGGCAAGGTCATGTCCCTAATTCCCCTACGCAATCGCCGCACCACGCCAGACGGCGTCGAACTGCAGACCCGCATTACCGAAGGGATGACGGAATACCGCTGCGGCGACCTGGTGGGCTATGGCCTGTCGGAATACCTGGACCAGATCGTCGAGGGCCAGCCCAACGGAAAGGTTGCGGGGTACTAGAAACACCTCCGGTCACCCCGGCGGAGG
>CAITHQ010000182.1 GCA_903892305.1 uncultured Alphaproteobacteria bacterium | reverse complement strand
TGCCAGCGCTGGTGTCGATTTCGGTGATCGCCACGCGGCCATTGACCACCATGGACTTGTCACCCTTGGGTTGCTTGTAGGTCACAGCCCGGGTCACAGGGTCGTAGGCACTGTCGGTGTAGTTGGCGTAGTAGCCGGAGTCATAATTGGCGTCGAGGTGAGCCGTGAACTTGGCACCCATGAACGGGGTTTCGTAGTCCGCAGCCAAGCTGCCCGCGTTCTCAGGGGTGTAGACCTGATAGATCGGGATCGGAACGGTGATCAGCTGACCGTTGGACTGACGGAAGGGGTTCTTGGTGTCCGGAATGTCCACGATGTTGTGGGCAAAGCTGGCCGACAGGGTCAGGTTGTCCGTGGCCGCCAGGGTGAAGTCAGCTTCAAAGCCCTTCAGATCACCATTGCCGGGGGCATTGGCGGTTTCCGTGGTGGTCCGCAGGGTGGTCAGGAGGGCGCCGGTAACCGGATCGGTCTGCAAATACTGGGCGCTGAAGTCCAGCTGGATGTCCTTATAGGTTCCCGAATACGCGGCGACATTCAGACGGGCGCGGTTGTCGAAGAACTCGGTCTTGGCACCGACTTCGAACATGGTGACGACTTCAGGATTGAAGGGCGAATAGAACAGGGAGCGGGAGTTGGCACCGCCCGACTTATAGCCGCTGCTCCACTTGCCGTAGACCATGATGTCGCTGGAAACGTCATAGGAGACGTTGATCAAGGGGTCGAAGCGCGACCATGAGGTGTTCAGTTTCCTGGGGCCGGCGACGCCGTTCACGACCGGCGCAGCGCCGTTGATGATGAACAACTGGCCGACCTTTTGGTCCTGGGTCCAACGACCGCCAGCGGTGATGTGCAGGGCGTCGTCCAGGATCTTCGGGGTCCAGGTGGCCTGGCCGAAGACACCCTGAGACGTCGTCTCAACCCGGCTGGCGCGCGCCACGAGCTGCTTGGTGTAGTCCAGGGACAGGACGGTGTAGGCCGAGCCGGCGGCGTCGGAGAACACGTTGGTGTTAAAGGCCTGGGCGTTATCTTCGACGTTCTCTTTATAATACAGGGCCCCGACCACGTATTTCACGGTCTCGGTGTCGCCGATCAGCTGGAATTCCTGGCTCTTCTGGTGCTGCTTGAACTGGGCCAAGCTGTAGCGAGAGAAGCCGAAGCCGGTGAAGACGCCCGTGGCGTTGACCATGGTGCCCGCAGCCGAGCCATTGTCGTACTGGCCCTGGCTTAGGTCGCGGTAGGACGAGATGGACTTCAGGGTCATGTTGTCATTGACCTTCCAGTCCAGGGTCAGGCGATGACCAGAGGTCTTGCCGATGCTGGGCTGCTGAGGAACGCCGACACTGGCGGTGGAGGCGCGGCTGGGCTGAACCACCGTCGCCGCCGCATACTTCAACGTGCCGAGCGACAGTTGCTGCTGATAGAGGGTCGTGGTCGAGTCGTAGGAATTGTCATAGCTGTAGTCGGCGCTGAAATCAGCGGTCGGCGACCAGAGCAGCTCGGCATGGATGCCGCGCTTATTGTAGGCACCGAAGTCGCTGGCGTTTTGCAGCGGGTTTTGAACCCAGCCGTCCCGAGCGGTGATCACACCGTCCAGCTTGAAGGCGATGTCGTAGAAGCTGGGCAGGTCCAGGTGAAGTTCGCTCTTATAGGAGCCGAAATTGCCGGCGCCAGCCGTGGCCGAGAGCTTGAACTTGCCGCTGGGCTTCTTGGTGACGATGTTGACGGCGCCGCCTTCGGTGTTGCGGCCAAACAGGGTGCCTTGGGGACCCTTCAGGACTTCAATGCCTTCAATGTCATAGAGGGCTGCGCCGAGACCCTGGGGACGGCCCAGATAAACGCCATCGATATAGACGCCGACGCCTTGGTCGCGGGCAGGCTGGTTACTGTCGGACAGAACCCCAATGCCGCGGATGTTCATGATCAGAGCGCCGGGGCGGGAGAAGAAGGGCGCAACCTTCAAGGACGGGATGGCGCCGTCGCCGAGGTCGACCAAGGAGGCGACGTGGCGGTCCTCAAGGGCCTTGGCGGTGAGCACCGACACTGAGATCGGGGTATCCTGCAGGTTTTCAGTGCGCTTCTGGGCAGTGACGACCACTTCTTCGAGGGCGGGGCCTTCAGCGGCGGTGGCAGCGGCGGCGTCGGCGGCCATGGCTTGGGTGGAGGCCGCCATGACGATGGCGACGAGGCTGGTGGTAGCCAGATATTTTGAAATGCGCACGGAAGACCCCTCTGGTGGTTAGAGGTCGGTCTTTAGGCTGCGGGCATATAGCTTTTTTGACGGAATCTTGACGCTCACGTGTGGAACCGGTGACGGTTCGATGACGACGCAACTTCCAATTCGAAGTTCGTCCATTAAGGTTGAGCGATCGTCTTGGAGAGGTCGCACAGCCTCCTTACGGTGATGCTGACCTCAACGTACGCCCAGGAGCGCGACCTCATGAAAATAGTCATGTTGGCAGCAGCCGCTGTCGCAATTGCGACCCCACAGCCCAACGCGCCAGCCGGTGTTTGGACCGAGGCCGACTCGCCCAATTCGACCTCTGTGTCCTATCGGTCGCCGACGCGAGACAGTAAAAGCCTGCTAGACTTCGACTGCGAGCAGCAGCCACACTACCTGCGGATTGACTCCCAAGCCCTGAGCGCCAAGGGGTGGAAGGCGGGAACTCACGCTACGGCAATCCTGGGGGGCAAGGCTTTCGACGCGGAAACCTTCGCCTTGGGAGCTGGCAAGCACAGTTACATCTCTGCCCAGGTCAAGCTGTCAAAAGGCGTCCTGGCGGCCCTTGAGAGACCTGGCCCCTATGGTCTGGTCCTAAAGCCGGACTCGATGATTGCCCTAGCCAGGCCGCCCATTCCAGGGAAGTGGGCACCGTCGCCGATAGACCTAATTCCTGGATGCACGCTCAGCATGAACGGGGGTTTAGATGGAGGCGACGATGAGGATAACAACTAATAATCTTCGACGGATACTGGCTCTGAGCTAAGCAGGGTTCGCCTCTAGCTGAAAGCCGCCCCTCATGCACACCGGCTCCTGCCTCTGCCGCGCCGTTCGCTTCGAAATCCATGGGGCCCTTGCGCCTATTCAGGTTTGCCACTGCAGCCAATGCCGCAAGGCACAGGGTTCAGCCTTTGCCACCAACATTCCTGTGCCCTCGGCGGATTTTCAGTTCCTCGGAGATGTGACCTCCCTGCGCGCCTTTGAAAGTTCACCGGGCAAGGTCCGGGTGTTCTGTGGCGACTGCGGCTCGCCCATCTTCAGCCAAAGACCCGATGCGCCTGAGGTCCTGCGGGTGCGGGCCGGAACCCTGGATGAGCCTGTGGAAACGACTCTGGGCTTCAACTTTCACACAGCGTCAAAGGCGACCTGGTGGGAGATCGCAGACGCCCTGCCCCGCTACCCCGGGCCAAGGCCAGACTGACAACACCCGGTCATACCGGCGAAGGCCGGTATCCAGATCATAGGTCACGGTCAGTCCGGAAAGGTCGCGCCTAGGGCCCCACCCCAGCGTGGAGCTCTACGACCTGGACCCCGGCCTCCGCCGGGGTGACCGGTGAAACGGATAGTCCGCGACCGATCTCCCACCCCGGTCATACCGGCGAAGGCCGGTATCCAGATCATAGGTCACAGCGCATCCGGAAAGGTCGCGCCTAGGGCAATGCCCCAGCGCGGAACGCTACGAACTAGACCCCGGCCTCCGCCGGGGTGACCGGATGATAATTAGCCAATCCCCACCCCGGTCATACCGGCGAAGGCCGGTATCCAGGTCATAGGTCACAGCGCATCCGGAAAGGTCACGCCTAGGGTTTCGTCACCGGATTGACCCGCGCCACGCCGCCGCCCGGAAGGTGGGCCTCATAGGAACTCAGCCGGACGTCCGGTGTCATGTAGTCCGTCGAAACATAATGAGCCCCGGAGTTGAAGGCAGCGATCTGGGTTGTCCGGTCCTTTGTCCGAGCCTCGACCGTATCGGCGTCGGCCCGGGTTCGAACAATGAGGCCCGCCTTCACGGCCGCAGCAATGCGAGCCCCCTCAGTCTTGGGGGAATTCAGAGTGATGTAGCCCGCCGCTGGCGAGGACTCGTCCACATTGACGAACATGACCCGGCCCTCCAGCACCTTGCGACCGGCGCGATAGAGGTCAGTCTTGGCCGGGCCTTCATCCATGGCGAACAGGAACTTGCCCCGGGCCGCCTTCAGCTTGGGCCAGGCGCCTGCCGCCACGGCCTCGCGCAGGGTGGGATAGCGGCCCTGGACCTTGTCAGGAAGGATCAGCTCATTGCGACGAAAGACCGACAGGATCTCAGCGTCGATACTATCCATCGCCTTGGCGTCGAAGGGCAGCAGGGGCGTCGCGCCGGGAACCGGGATCTGGTCCTCCTTAAGGTTCATGATCACCAGGATCGGCATGTGGTCGGGATGGCGCCGGGACCATTCAGCCATCTCGGTCAAGCACTGGACAAAGGTCTGACAGACGCTGCGATAGTCGATGTCGGGCACATGCATGACCTTCATCCCCGGCGCGGCCATCAAGCGGTTGTCATAGGGCGCCGTCTCCTTGGCCAGCTTCAGGCCCAGGGGGTTCATGTATCGCCCGCCCTGAGGATCATAGACATAGTCCAGCTCGATCTGCCGAGCGCCGGCGTCCAGCTGAACCTTGAGCGGCGGCTTAGAATAATCAAGGCCCGCGGCAGTCTTGGGATTGATGGCCTTCAGGGCCGCCATTTCAGAGGGCGCTATGGCCGCCTTATAACTGTTGTGAGTGCCGATCACCTGGATTGCCGTCATCGGCAGGGCATCAACCGCTACCCGTGTGCAGCCCGGTGCCCCGCTAGGCTTTTCCAGATCGCAGGTGGGGGAGATAGCCAGGACGGCGGCGAGAATGAGCGGGATCATGGACGGAGCCTTTCAAATCAGGCCACCAAGCTACACGGCTTTTGTGTCAGGTTAGAGAGGACAAAATCAGTCCGCTGCCTTCAGCGCGCCGCTTTGCATCAGACCCACAACGTACATGCCGAGCAGGCCGAGGTTGGGGACGACGTTCAGCCCATAGCCCGTGGCGACTGACAGGGTGGAGTCGATGACAAACCAGGTGATCATGCCAGCTGAGATGGCGTTCCAGAGCGGCCGACCGGCGGCGCCCTGACGGATCGCTTCCTGCAGAACAAAATGAAGCATGACGGCCCAGCCAATCGAGACACCGCCCATGACACCGAGGCTGAACCTCAAGGGTGGGTCGAACAAGGGTTCGGTGGGGCCATGGGTAAGCGCCAGAACCACCCGAACCGCCCCATCCGTCGCCGGAAGCGCGCCCCCCGCTAGCACCACACCGAATAGGCCGATGGACAGACACCAGACCAAAAACCACGTACGCCAGAAACCAGACATGCCGTTCTCCCCAAATTGTAGGGGGATGACATGGCGCCGACTGCATGAGGTCAATTACCTGTCAGGTCATTGACCAGCCTACGACCTTGCCGACATTGAAGCGCAAACTGCGGGAGACCTGCGTGTCGCTGTCAAATCTTGAACCCCGTCTCGAGGCCGAAGCAGGCTTTCCCCGCCACCTGCGCGACTGGCGTCAGAAGCGGCGTCTGTCCCAGCTGGACCTGGCCCTGGCCTCTGGGGTGTCGCAAAGGCATGTGAGCTTTCTGGAATCCGGCCGGGCCAATCCCAGTCGCAACATGATCCTCCAGCTTAGCGAAACCCTTGAGGTCCCTCTCCGAGACCGCAATGCCTGGCTCACCGCCGCCGGTTTCGCCCCCGTCTTCCGCACGCGGACCCTGGACGACCCCCAGATGGGCCAGGTCTTGAGCGCCGTGCGCATGATGCTGTCGGCCCACGAGCCCTTCCCGGCCATAGCCCTCGACCGGGCCTGGAATGTCACCATGGCCAACAAGTCCTTCGACATGCTGGGCGCCATGCTCGGTGAGGACATTTGGGAGCGCATAGGCGGCGGCGAGCGCAATCTCATGCGCCTGATGTTCCACCCCAAGGGCATTCGCCCCTTCATCACCAACTGGGCGGCGGTGGGGCCCCTCATGTGGCGGCGGGCTCAGCGGGAGGCCGAAGCCATGAGCGGCCGCGAAATGCTGGGTGTCCTCGACGCCCTGGCGCCCTACCAAGACTTCGACGTTCTCTGGTCGGCAGCTGACGCCGCCCTGGTCCCCGTCATGCCCATTCAGATGCAGGTGGGCGATCTGAAGATCTCCATGTTCGCGGTCGTCGCCACATTTGGCACCGCCCAGGACGTCACCGCTGACGAACTGCGCCTTGAGACCCTTTTCCCGGCCGATCCGGAGACCGAGGCCCTGTTCAGAGGCGCGGCGGGTCCCTCCCGATAACCTGCGGGGTAATTGCGGTGCTTCGCAGTCCCGCTGACCATAGGCCTAGAATTTTCAGGAGAGCCCCATGTCCGCATCCCCCCTCGACGTCACCCGTAAGTTCATGAAGCTCATGGAGCCCTTGAACTATGACGAGGCCCTCAAGCTGATCTCTGACACGTGCGAGTACATTAATCCGGCGCCCTTCGGCACCGTGATCGGCCCAGCAGGGGTCCGCGCCGTGCTGGAGCCCTTTTTCGCGCCAACCACCGAAAACGAGTTCCGGGTCCTGCGGGAATCCACGGTGGGAAACATCGTCTTCCTAGAGCGCCTCGACCGCCACCTGTTCGGCGATAAGTGGGTGGAACTGCCAGTGACTGGCGTCTACGAAGTCCACGACGGCCTGATCACCTATTGGCGGGACTATTTCGACGTGGCGACCATCATGTCGCAAATGCCGACCGCCTGACCGGCCCCCCTCGGAATCGGCGAAAACTCAGCTAAGGTCGCTCTGGAACTCCTGGGGCTGACCAAAATGATGCGCGCGATGAAGCTGACGACCACGGCCCTGCTGGGCACCCTCATCCTGACCGGTGCAGCTGTGGCCGCCCCCCCGCCGCAGGCGGTGGCCATAGTCGGGGCCATGGTGTTCGACGGCACGGGGTCCGCGCCAAAGAAGGCCAATGTCGTGATCCGCAATGGTCGGATCGAAGCGGTGGGCCCCAAGATCAAAATTCCCCTCGGCGCAAAGGTGATCAAGGCTGAAGGCGAGGCCCTAGTGCCTGGATTCTATGACTTGCATACCCACTGGACCCCCGCAGGCAACCCAGCGACGACGCCTCAAATCGCCGCGGCCTATGTGGCTTCAGGCGTGACCACTGTGAATGATTTCCATGCACCGCCAGAGGCTTTCGAGCCTCGCCGCGAATGGCTGGCGACCCTGGTGGCGCCGCACGTGAATTTCGCCGCCCGGGTCTCTACCCCCGGTGGCCACGGGGCGGATTGGGCCGACACGTCAACAACCAAATGGGTCAACACACCGGACTCCGCCCGGCGGGCGATCGAAAGCCTGACCCCCTACCACCCAGATCTCATCAAGGCCTTCACTGACGGGTGGCGCTACGGTATGGCACCGGACAATACCAGCATGGATGCCTGGACCCTCAGTGCCCTGGTGGAGGCCGCCCACAAGAACCACTTGAAGGTTCTGACCCATACGGTCAGCGTTGATCGCGGGGCCGTCGCTGGCCAAGCCAAGGTAGACGTCATAGCCCACAGCCTGCAGGACCGCCCCCTGGATGCAGCGACCATCGCCGCCATCAAGGCAGGCGGCACCAGCATCGCCCCAACTCTGGCGGTCTATGAGCCGATCAAGCCAGGCCAGCCCGCCCGTGATCCAGAAGGCGGTCGCCCTGACCAAGCCTTGAAGAAATTTGGCTATGCCCTGGCCAACGCTAAGGCCCTGTTCGACGCTGGTGTGACCATCGGGCTAGGTACCGACGCCGGCATGCCTGGGACAAAGCACGGATTTTCCACCCTGCACGAGATGGAGCTGCTGGTCAGGGCCGGCCTAACCCCCAGCCAGGCCCTTGTGGCCGGCACCTTGGCCAGCGCGAAACTGATGGCCCAAGACGATGACCGGGGAACCATTGCGGTCGGAAAGCGCGCCGACCTGGTTCTGATCAAGGGTGCTCCCTGGAGCAATATATCCGACGTCCACAAGATCGATCGGGTTCTGATCGACGGCAAGCTGGTCTTCGGACCCGGTGCGCCACCGATGACCGCCAATGAAGCTCGAACCCTGCCAACCCAGGTCCTTAAGGCTGCCCTTTTGGACGATTTCGAGCGCCCGGATGGCCGGACCGCCCTCGACACCCTGCGGACCGACGAATTCGACGGCGGAAGTGATCGCTCGGTGGAAGTCGCACAGATTGTGACCCGCCCCGATGGCGGCCACGCCCTGTCCATCGACGCCCGCATGTCGATCAAGGCCAATCCCGTGGCAGGGGCTAATTTTCCCCTCTCCAGGGCTGGGTTGCGCCCGATGGATGTTCGCGGCTTCTCCGGTGTCCAGGTCCAGGTCCGTGGCGACGGTGCCTATGTCTTGGGCTTTGAGGGAACCGGCGGCCGATGGTCGCAGGACTTCACGGCGGGGCCGGACTGGAAGACGGTCAAGCTGCCCTTCAGCGCCCTAACAGGCCGGACCACCTGGACTGGAGATGATGTGACGAGCCTCTCCGTGACAGCCACCCGCAAGGCTGGCGAGAAGGTCTGGCTCGAGATTGATAACCTGACCTTCTATTGATCTTTGGGCAGACGTCCTTAAAACCGCGTTCACACACCTAATCGCCAGCGGTTGGAACCCTCGGGTTTGCCGACGGGTTTGGGACTATTTCAGGGGATTTATGCAGATGATGACGACCCGGGTGCCCTTGCGCGCCGCTATACTTGCAACCACCGCAATCTGTTCAGTTTGGGCAACCAGCGCTGTTGCGGCTACTGCTTCCAAGGCAGAGACGGTCGAGGAACTGATCGTCGTCGGGTCGCGGATCGAAGGTGCCAAGGTGACAGCGGCCCTGCCGGTGACAGTGGTGGGCCAAGAACAACTGCAGGCCATCGCCGCCTCGTCAGGTGACGATCTGTTCCGCTCCATCCCGCAGATGGGGGATGTGAACTACAATTCTGGCTATCTGCCCGGCAGCAGCAATTCCGCCCGAGGCGACATCGGGTCGGTCAACCTTCGCAATCTGGGTTCAGGCAATACCCTAGTCCTGCTGAATGGTCGCCGGGTCGTGACCCACCCCACCAGCCAGGCAGATGGTCTGAGCCTCGTGCCCACCCTGACCTATAATACCAATGCCATCCCGACCACGGGGCTCAAGCGCCTGGAAGTCCTGCGGGACGGCGCGGCCGCCATTTACGGCACAGACGCCGTCGCCGGTGTGGTCAACACCGTGCTGCGGGACAATTTCGACGGCATGCAGGTCGAGGCCCAGTATGGCTCAGCCGAAAGCACCCATATGGCGGAATATACGCTGAATGGTCTGTGGGGCCACAACTTCGATCGGGGCAACCTCACCGCCTTTGTCACCTATGACAAGCGGACGGCCCTGAAATCTACGGACCAAGATTTCACCGCCTCTTCCGACAAGCGCCCGCTGTTTGCCGGTACACGCTTTGATGGTGCCGCCAGCGTTGACGGCCGCTCAACCGTAACCCCTTGGGGCAGCTTCACGGCCGCTTCTGCAGTTCGGGTAGGCACCAGCCTAATCACCAGCACCGGCGGGGCATTCCACATCCAGCCAAACACCAACACCGGGTGCCTGATCAGCGTCGGAACTGGCATCTGCCTGCAGAACGGGGCACCTGCTACGTCGGCGGAAGACCGCAACCTGCGCTTTGACAATGCCGCCCTGGGCCTGTCGACCATGCCCCAGGTCAAGCGTCTCAACGTCTTTATGACCGGCAATTACCGCCTGACGGATGACATCACGGCCTTTGGCGAATTCGGGATCTATAAGGCTGAGTCCATAGCCCTGCAATCGCCCGTCGCCACCACCTCGGCCCAGGTGATCACAGCCCCCGTCACCAGCTATTACAATCCCTTCGGCCCGACCACATTCGGTGGCGTCACCAATCCCAACCGCCTGCCGGGGACAACTGCACCGACGACCGGACTGGCCGTCACCCTGACCAGCTATGCCCTTGTGGACGCCGGTCTATCGCGGGTGGATGTCAACAACGACCAGTTGCGCTTCCTCATGGGCCTGAAGGGCGAAAAGTTTGGCTTCAAGTGGGAGTCGGCGGCCTTCTATTCGCAGGCCGAAGCCAAGGATGTGTCCGACGGCATCAGTGCCACGGCCCTCCAGCGCCAGATCGCTCTGTCCACCTCTAGTGCTTACAATCCCTTCAATGGCGGCACGTTTGACCAGCCCAGCCTGGGCGACGGCGCGCCGAGCAATAGCGCAGCCCTTGATGCCATCCGCGTCAAGTCGACCCGTGACAGCGTCAGCACCCTGGCCTCCTGGGACTTCCGGGTGAACAAGGCTGACCTCTTCACTCTGCCGGGTGGTGATGTCGGCATGGCTGCAGGCATCGAGTATCGCCGCGAGACCCAGAAAGACGACCGCGACGCCCGAGTTGACGGCACCATCACCTATGCCAATTCGGTCACCGGCATTGCCTATGGCAGCGACCTGATCGGCACCAGCCCGTCTCCGGACACCAAGGGCAAGCGCAAGGTCACCTCGGCCTATGTGGAATTCGCTGTTCCAGTGATCTCGCCAGAGATGGGTATTCCCCTGGTCCGCAATGTCGAACTGCAGCTCGCCGGCCGTTTCGAGGATTACAGCGACCTTGGCAATGTCTCCAAGCCCAAGCTGGCCATGGCCTGGGACCTGGTGGAGGGTCTGCGTCTGCGGGGCTCCTGGGCTCAAGGCTTCAAGGCCCCAAACCTTGAGGTCATTAATGCCTCGATCATTACCCGCGCCAATTCCCGGACCGACTGGGTGCGCTGTGAAGCCGACCTTCGCGCCAAGCGCATTACCAGCTTCAGCGCCTGCTCCCGCTCGCTCAGCGTCTCTGCACAGCGTTCCGGCAATCCGGCGCTCAAGCCGGAAGACTCCGAGACCTACGGCTTTGGCCTGGTGTTTGAACCCAAGTTCATCCCCTCGGACTTCGGCCAATTCACCTTCACGGCTGACTTCTGGGATGTGAAGCAAGAGGGCATTGTTGGCCTCTTCGGCGAGGGCAATGCCCTGATCGCCGACTATCTGGCCAGAGTCTCTGGTGGGTCCAACCCCAATGTGGTCCGCGCAGCAGCGACGTCCGATGATGCAACAGCCTTTGCCGGCACGGGCCTGACCCCAGTCGGGACCGTGCTCTATGTGAAGGACCAGTACGTCAACCTGCTGCCGCAGGAAGCCCGCGGCATAGACTATGCTCTGAACTGGAGCCTGAAGGGCACGAGCCTAGGCAATTTCAGCGTTCAGGTTTCGGCCGCTAACCTGCTGAAGTTCTATCAGCAGCCGTCTCCGGCCATTGCCGCCCTGCTGGCGGCCCGTGCTGCCGGTCAGATCAATGCTGGCACCACCATTACTGGCGGCGGCAATCTGGTTCGCCAGAATGGCCGTCCCGAGTGGAAATGGAACGCCTCCATGACCTGGAACCTCGACCCCTTCACGGTCGGGGCCTACACCCAGTATGTCTCGCCCATCGACGACACCAGTCTGTTGGACTCCGCCGGGTCGCCCTGGATCATCGACTCCCAGGTCACGGCCAATCTCTATGGCGAAGTGGCTCTGGACGAAGGCGTCATGGCCAATACCAAGGTCAAGGTCGGTGTCCGCAACCTGACCAACGAAACCCCGCCCCTATCGTCCAGCGGTTATCTGGGCACGGTCTATCAGCCCTATGCCCGCTACTGGTATGTGAGCGTGAAGAAGTCCTTCTAGGATCGATTTTCGACGGAATAGATCAGGGCCCGGTCAACACCGGGCCCTTTTTCTTTGGAAGCGCCCCTGCGAGCAGAGCCCATGAGATGCATGACAGCCTAGGATAAGGCGATGTACGGCAGGGCACCCTGCCGCGCTGCGGATCGAAATCCTCAGCCCAAAAACATCTGCTTGATGCCGGCGCGGAACTTGTCGATGCCGACCGCCAGACGCTGCGTGTAGTTAGCCTTGGCGTCTTCGCCGGCCACATAGGTGATCTTGTCGGCGTCATCCATGACTGCGGCATAGACCGCATCAGCCACCTGCTCGGCGGAGGATCCGTTGGACCGACGTTCAGGATCTGCAAAGGCCGCCATGGTCTTGGCGATGGCGTCCATATAGGCTGGGTGGGTGGTGAAGACGAGGGAGCGGCTGGCGAAGTCGGTTGCGATGCCGCCGGGGGCGATGGTCTTCACCTTGAGGCCGAAGGGCTCCAGTTCGAAGGCCAGGCTCTCGCTCCAGCCCTCCAGGCCCCACTTGGTCGCGTGATAGACCGAGTTAAAGGGGAAGGCCACGAGGCCGCCGATGGAGGTGGTGGTCAGGATCGTGCCATAACCCTGAGTGCGCAGGCCCGGCAGGAAGGCTTGAGTCACCCTCATGACCCCCAGCAGGTTGGTGTTGAGCTGGTTGACCAATTGCGCGTCAGTGGCACCTTCGAAGGCGCCGGCCAGGCCATAGCCGGCATTGTTGAACAGCACATCGATGGGGCCCAGAGCCAGAGCCGCCTTGGCGGTTTCTGCGATCTGCGCCGGATTGGTGACGTCTAGGCCCATGACGGTAATCCCGGGAACCTTGCCGAGTTCGGTCTCTTGGTCAGGGCTGCGCATGGTGGCGATGACCTTCCAGCCCTTTTGCGCAAACAGCAGAGCAGTGGCGCGGCCAAGGCCGGTAGAGGCACCGGTGATGAAGATGGTCTGGGTCATAGGGTCTGCTCCATATTTGAATTTCAATTCATCTAGATTTCAAAAAAATCCACCTCAGGCCCTGAGCGCATCCCAGCATAGGCTCGCCACCTTGGACTGATAAGCATCGCGTTCGGAGAGCGTCAAAGACAGGGTCGGCCTTGCCACACTCTACCACAGCGACCAGGGGACGCGCCCTCGTCTCGCAGGGCAATTGCCAAGGACCTAGCCTTGGCGTCGTCCTTAACCCGCTTGGAGTTAAGTGAGCATACCTTCAGATCACTGAACGTGAAAAGCCGTCAGTCAATCCAGGGCGGGTAATAGGTTGTATGGGCCAGCGGGATGATCGGCGGGGTGAAGACGCGCTTCTGTGCCTCTCGGAGCCGCCGATCCCTATGGACCTTATCGCAGAAGTTGGACACGGCTTTATAGGCCCGGGCCATTTCCTGAACGGTCTCTTCATGGCCCAATTCTTCAACAGATAATCCCAGTTGCGGCGATAACTGGTAGCAACGGCGGGTTCGGATGATTTCAGATGCGATAGGAATCTTAAAAAGACGGATCGCGTCCATAGCCCGGATCAACTCCACCCGCTCTGAACAGGCCAGGCGGCGCGGCGCTTGATTGATCATGATCAGGGTGGGCTTTTGCAGTCGGCGGAGAAGTTCGACGGTCGGCGCGGCGGCGATAATGTCCAGATAGGCGGGCCGCAGGATCAGAAGGCAGGCGTCAGCCAATCGGATTGCTTCTAGTCGATCTTCCTCAGCCCCCGCGGCCGTGTCGATGAACACATCTTCCAGCCGCTGTAACTCAGCATCTTGCAGACAAATCCGCAACTTACGCGCCGTGGAGGGCGCAACCATTGGGCCTTCTTTGCGACGATTTCTAAGGGCTTCCGTCGACGATCTCTGCGGATCAATATCGGCCAGGAGGACCCTTCGGCCCCGAAGATGAGCGCCCACGGCCAGGTTCAGCGCCAGGGTACTTTTCCCAGCGCCCCCTTTTCGGGAAATAATGGCCAGACTTCGCATTTAAGGACTTTCGATATCCGAAACTTGTATCAATTTGACATCACGCAAAATCGATCACGCAAATTTCACGCCAAATTGGGTGCGCCTTGCGCCCTTTTCAGGCACACCGCGCCCGAGAATCTTCACACTGACGTTCAGTCCATGGGCTCAGACTTAGAGCATCCCCCACCAAAGGCTCACCTTAACGTAATATCCAACACCGTCTCAGGGTAACGCCCCGCTGCGACGTCTGGCAGGAGCTCTAAAAAACGCTCGGGGAAGATTTGCTCCTCGCAAGCCTCCAGGTCCTCCAGGGTCCACCAACGCAGGTCGTCCACCAGATCGTGCTCATGGGCCTCCCAGTGGTCGCGGACGGGATCACCGCCAGGTACCCAGGCGACCATATAGGTCTCTTTCAGCAGAACTCGCTCACCATCCGCCAATATGCCCGGGGCCGTGCGGCACCATACGACAGGGCCCAGGGTGACCTCGGTAAAGCCCGACTCCTCTTTAACCTCTCGGCGGGCGCAGTCTTCCAAGGTCTCACCAGGGTCAGCCCCGCCACCAACGGTGAACCAGGCCCCCAAATCCGTGGACCGGTAGGTCATACGCCCCTTCATCAACAGGATCTGGCCATCTGGATCAAACAGCAGGACCCGAACGGTGATCCTCTCGCGCATGGAGATTTCCTAAGCTTTCAATCCTCAGCCGTCGTACAAACAACGCAAACATGATGGATATACGACAGACACTCTTTTTGGAGCCGATTCGTCCGTGACACAGATGGAAGACTGGAACCGCAAGCTCGCGGCTTACCGGAAGTCAGACCTTGGGCGTAGCCTGTTTGAACTTATCCTGACCACCACCGCCCTGGCCGTGTGCTGGGTGCTGGGTTGGTTGACCTGGAACTTCGGCCACCCGGCCCTGGCCCTGATCTTCACCCTGCCCGCTGGGGTGTTCCTGGTACGCCTGTTCATGATCCAGCACGATTGCGGCCATGGTGCCTTTTTCGAAGCCAAGGCGGCCAATGACTGGGTTGGCCGGGCCATCGGTGTCTTGACCCTTACCCCCTACAGCTATTGGCGTCAGACCCACGCCATCCACCACGCCACCTCGGGCAATCTCGACCGGCGCGGTCTGGGGGTCATCGAAATGCTGACCGTGGCGGAATACCAGGCCCTCTCGCCGTTAAAGCGGCTGGGCTATCGGCTGTATCGCAATCCCCTGGTCATGTTCGGCCTGGGTCCGGTCTTTGTCTTCTTCTTCCAGCAGCGCCTACCCATTGGCCTGATGAAGCAAGGCTGGCGGCCCTGGCGCTCCACACTTGGCAATTTGCTCGGCATTGTGGGCGGTCTCGCCCTGCTGATCTGGTGGGTTGGCATTGCTCCAGTCCTGGTGATCAACTTCCTGACCATGGTGGTCGCCGCCACCATCGGCGTCTGGCTCTTCTATGTGCAGCATCAGTTCGAAGGCGTGGCCTGGGCGCGCAATGACGACTGGGACCGCGCCGACGCTGCCCTGCTCGGCAGCTCCTATTACGACCTGCCGCCGGTCCTGCGCTGGCTAACAGCTAATATCGGCATTCACCATGTCCACCACCTGTCCAGCCGCATTCCCTTCTACCGCCTGTCGGACATTTTGAAGGACCATCCGGAGCTCAAGTCCGTCAGCCGGATCGGCCTTTGGGACAGCTTCAAGACCGTCCGTCTGGCCCTTTGGGACGAGGCCTCCCAGCGCCTGGTCTCCTTCCGCGAAGCCCGCGCTGTCGCCAGCACCCGTAACTAAGGTCGCGCTGCATGTCCTTTCCCCGCCTGATCACCGCTGTGACAGCCTTGGCCCTGGTCTCCGCCCCGGCCTATGCCGCCGATCCAGCCAAGGCGATTGCGAAAATCCTGGTCAGCAAAGGTTATAAGACGGCGGTCCAGACCCTGGCTGACACCCACGATCAGACCGTGGCCGACCTCATCACCCTGACCGAGATCCCCGCCCCGCCCTTCCATGAAGCCGAGCGCGGCAAGGCCTATCTGGCGAGGCTCCAGGCCGCTGGCCTTAACGACGTCGAGACCGACGCAGAGGGCAATGTCATGGGCCTGCGACGCGGGACGGCCCATGTGGATGGCGGGCCGGTGGTGGTCTTCGCTGCCCACCTGGACACGGTCTTTCCCGCAGGAACCGACGTGAAGGTCCGCCGCGAGGGGACCAAGCTCATGGCTCCTGGGGTCGGCGACGATACCCGATCCCTTGCCACCCTCCTGGCCTATCTGCGGGCCCTGGACGCAGGCAAGATCAAGACCAGGGCCGATATCTTGTTCGTGGGCAATGTGGGCGAAGAGGGCGCGGGCGACCTGCGGGGCGTCCGGTATCTGTTCAACAAGAGCAAATATGCCGGCCGCATCAAGGCCTTCATCTCCATGGACGGTGCCGACCCGCGCTATGTGGTCAATCAGGGGGTGGGCTCCAAACGCTACCACATCGCCTTCCACGGCCCCGGCGGTCACAGCTATGGTGCCTATGGCATGGTCAATCCCATGGCCGCCATGGGCAAGACCGTGGCTGACCTCTACACTATCCAGACCCCGTCTGACCCAAAGACCACCTATGCCGCCAGTGTGGTGGGGGGCGGCACCTCGGTGAACGCCATTCCCCATGACGTCTTCCTGGAGGTCGACCTGCGCTCGGAAAGCGCTACCGAACTCGCCAAGCTCGACGCCCAGCTCAACGACATTCTGGTCAGGGCCGTGGCCCTGGAAAACAAGGCCCGCTCCACGCAGTACGGCCCCGTGACCTATGAAGCCAAGGTCATTGGCGAGCGTCCCACAGGTCGCACCGACCAAGCCGCCGCCATCGTCCAAATCACCCAGGCCGCCAGCCGCGCCCTGGGCTTTGAGACCAGCTTTGAGGCCTCCTCCACAGACTCCAACGTGCCCATGAGCCTCGGCATCCCCGCCGTCACCATAGGCTCAGGGGGCTCAGCAGGCCGGGCCCATGCCCTGGACGAATGGGTGGATGTGGAAAAAGCCAGCAGCCTAAAGGGCATGCAGGTGGGGCTGGTGTCACTTCTGGCCCTGGCTGGGGCGGAGTAGCGTCACAGGACTTCCTCTCCACCGGTCACCCCGGCGGAGGCCGGGGTCCAGGTCAAAGGGCTGTGAGCGTAAGGTCGCCCGAAGTTGGGCCTTTCCGGAGAGGTCGTGACCTACGACCTGGCTACCGGCCTCCGCCGGTATGACCTGGGGAGGGAAATCGGTCCGGGGCTATCCCCAAAACACCGGTCACCCCGGCGGAGG
>CAITHQ010000181.1 GCA_903892305.1 uncultured Alphaproteobacteria bacterium | reverse complement strand
GTCAAAGACTTCTGACCGTCCTTTGAGGAATTACAGCCGAACCACACAAGCACCCCAGGTCAAACCACCACCCATGGCTTCGAGAAGGAGCAGATCGCCCGACTTGATGCGACCGTCTGCAATGCCATGGGCCATGGCCAGTGGAATTGACGCAGCTGAGGTATTTGCATGGATTGCGACGGTGGAGATGACCTTTTTCTCGTCAATGCCGAGGCGCTTGGCCACACCTTCGAGGATACGCTGATTGGCCTGGTGTGGAATAAACCAGTCCACATCGGAGACAGAAATCCCTGCATCCGCAGCTGCAGCAACGACCGCCTCAGAGATATTAACGACAGCATGTCGGAACACCTGATTGCCCTGCATTCGCAGATGTCCAATTTGGCCCGTCGTGGATACGCCGCCATCTACGTAGAGCAGGTCCTGCTTGGTCCCGTCGGCGCGCAGAGCAAAGCCGAGCAGGCCCCGATCGGATACATCACCCTCCCCTTCCTGGGGTTCGAGGACAACAGCACCGGCACCGTCACCGAACAGGACGCAGGTGCCTCGGTCGGTCCAGTCCATCAGCCGGGTCATGGTCTCCGCCCCAATCACTAGGGCGCATTTAGAGCGTCCCCGCGCGACGAAGCCGTCAGCTGTGGATAGGGCATAGACAAATCCCGAGCACACCGCCTGAACATCAAAGGCAATACCGATTGGACAGCCCAGCTTGCGCTGAACCATGGTGGCGACCGCAGGAAAGGTCAGGTCAGGGGTCGTGGTACCGACAATAATCAGATCCACATCTTCAGGCTTACGGCCCGCTGCCTCCAGGGCCTTACGAGCGGCCTCGACGGCGAGATCCGAGACACCCTGGTCGGGCGCAGCGCGATGGCGCTGATGAATGCCAGTCCGCTCGACAATCCAGGCGTCAGTGGTGTCGACGACCTTAGCTAGGTCATCATTGGTTACGATATCTGCAGGGAGATAGGCGCCGACGCCGATTACGACACTTCTCAACACCTTACGCGTCACCCGATAACTCCTCGGCCTCGTCTACTGGCGCGGCCTCCATGGCCGCCGTGAGGCGGGTCATATTACGTTCAATCTCAGAGGCGAAATCGCTCTTTGCGAGATCAATCGCCAGTCCGATAGACTGTCCAAAGCCGCGCGCATCCGCGCCTCCATGGCACTTTACAACCAGCCCATTAAGGCCAAGGAAGGGCGCTGAAGGCGGAAGTATCATCTTGTCTCGGAAAATCCGCAGGGCTGGCCTAGCCAGCAAGGCCCCTAGCTTGGCACCAAGAGTAGAGGTCAGGGCCGCCCGCAATTCTTCGATAATGTAGCTAGCGGTCCCTTCGGCCGTTTTCAGGGCCACATTGCCGGTGAAACCATCGGTGACCACCACATCCACCGTGTTCTTCGAGAGGTCGTCACCCTCAACAAAGCCGCGATAGTCGATGTCGAACTTGCCACTCTTGAGGATGGCGTGGGCTTTTCGCGCTTCGTCGTGGCCCTTTACGTCCTCTGACCCGATATTGAGGACTCCCACCGTCGGCCGGGCGACCCCATGTGCTGCCCTATGGAAGGCCTCTCCCAAGATAGCGAATTCAACAAGGCGCTCTGCGTCACACTCGATATTGGCCCCCATGTCCAGAACAGTGGAGACGCCCTTCCGGCCGGGCCAGGACACAACGAGAGGCGGGCGCTCCACATCTACGCTCATGCGGAGTATCAAAAGCGAAATCGCCATGAGTGCGCCAGTATTGCCGCAGGACACGGCGGCATGAGCCTCGCCAGTCTTTACGCACTCGACCGCACTCCACATGGAGGACCCGCGTCCGCGCCGCACCGCATTAGCGGGCTTTTCGTCTGAGGCAATTACCTTATCCGTGTGTCGGATTTCAAAACGTCCGGCGAGAGAAGGATGGCGCGCCAGCTCTGGCGCAAGACCACCCTCATTCCCATGGATGATGAAGGTAAGGTTGTCCTTAGAATTCTGAACCGCCAGGGCCAGGCCAGGAATCGTCGTCGACGGTCCGTGGTCGCCGCCCATGGCATCAATGGAAACCACCAGGGATCGGGTCACGAAATTAGGTCCATCCCGGTTGCCGCGTTCGCAGGCAGATTACAGGGCGGCGTCAAACATGCAAACCGCTGGGTCATGATTGATCCTTTTCCTTCAGCTGCTTCAGCACGGAGAAAGGGGACAGGTCCGCACTCGGCGCTGAATAGTCAAATACAGCGTCTGGCTTCCGCGGAAATGGATCAATCGCCAGGGCCAAATGCTCAAACAAAATATGGGCGAGGTCGATGACATCTCCATCCAGAACATCTGGCGGATCAGGGGCCTCTGGGTCGAGATCCACCTCACCGGCAAGGGCTTCGATGGGCGTATTGGCGCTACCTTGAGGCACAACGCGCAAATCAATCTCGCCGCTGATGACTTGAATAAAAGGGTCAAGGCTGACACCGCAGACCTGTTCCACATGCCCCTGAAACCGCCCCGAAAGTTCTGCGCCATCTAGCCAGCTGCGCACCGTGATACGCGCCTGCATGTCTGGCAGGGATACGAGGCCAAGGGTTTTTCCCCAGGCCGCCAGCGTCGCCGCTGGCGGAACCAGGTCCAGGGTTTGAACGCCTCGCGCGAGATCAGAGAGCCTTATGGATGAGGTCCAGATCACGTGACCGCCCAGGTGACCGTCCCACGGACAAAGTCTTCAAGGGCCTGTGCGGCGAGGCCTTCTTTTTGTTTGAGGATGTAGCTGATGAGAGCCTCAACGGGCGGAGCTTCAACATCGGCATAGACCGTTCGCAATACCAGCGCCCTAAGATCATCGGTGTCTGGCAATTTTTCTAGGGCCGCGTGGTAGTTCTTCACCCGCCCATAGAAGGCTTCCCCCAGCCGACGCATTTTCTTGCCGACAGTAAGATCGCCGACCCCCATTTCGCGCAGGGCGTCATCAAGGGACTGGGTATAGGCGTCAAACAAACCCTGGGACGTCTTGGCGGCCTCAGGCCCCTGATTGACCAGACGATCCAAGATCAAGACCACATGCAGGGTATAGACCTCAAACCGTCCCTCAACCGAATCAGGCGCGGCCATGTCGACATAGAGTCGAGGGGTCCGGGACTGCTGAACACAGGCAGCGTAAAGCGTCCTCCCCGCGGTTACAGACGGTTTTGGTCGGAAAATGCGATCCAAAATCATAATGGCCTCGTTTTCGCCCTCAGAGGAGTCTAGGGGCGGGATTGCAGTAAGGGCCTGCGAGCGATAGGTCAAAGCCCTGGAAAAATGAACAGGTCACCCATGTTCCGACGCGCAGCAGCTTCCGTCCTCACTTTATGCCTATTAGGCGCCACAGGGTGCGCGCCGATAACGACATATTCGGGGTTCCAAGCGATCGAGGCCAACCCCAAGGATGTGAAGGTCGGCGTCGACACCAAATCCTCTGTCAGAGGTCGACTTGGCTCCCCATCTGCAACCTCAACCTTTGACCCAAATGTCTGGTTCTATATCGACCAGATCAAGCAGACTGTAGCTTTCCAAAAACCCATCACCACCCGCCGGGACGTGACAGCTATATCCTTCAACAAGGACAGTGAGATGGTTCTATCCGTGAACCAATACAGCCTTAAGGATGGGAAGCTGATTGCGTTCAATGGGCGGGAGACTCCCACACGGGGCCGCGAATTGACGGTGCTGGAGCAGTTGCTAGGTACGGTAGGACGTGGGGGTGGCTTGCTGCCGAACCAGGATGAAGGCGCGCCAGGCAACCGCCCCGGCGATCGTAGATAGTCCAACGCCACTAAACGACTTCGGTCACTGGATAGAAAAAGAAAACGCCCCGGAGATCACTCTCCGGGGCGTCTTTATGTCGCGCCTCTTCGCTTAGGCTTAGACAGCCGAAGCGTGAGCCAGGATCGCCAGCAGCAGCAGGGCCACAATGTTTGTGATCTTGATCATCGGGTTCACGGCAGGGCCTGCCGTGTCCTTGTAGGGGTCGCCGACGGTGTCGCCGGTGACAGCGGCCTTGTGAGCCTCAGATCCCTTACCACCGTAGTGACCTTCTTCGATCAGCTTCTTGGCGTTATCCCAAGCACCGCCGCCCGAGGTCATCGAAATCGCCACGAACAGGCCCGTAACGATCACGCCCATGAGCATGGCACCCAGAGACGCAAAGCCGTTGGCCTTGCCCGCGATCTGGTTGATCGCAAAGAACAGAACCACAGGCGAAACAACCGGGAGCAAGGACGGCACGATCATTTCACGGATGGCCGCTGAGGTCAGGATGCTGACAGCGCGACCGTATTCCGGCTTCACCTCGCCGGTCATGATGCCCGGATTTTCGCGGAACTGACGACGAACTTCCTCAACCACGGCTTCAGCAGCGCGGCCAACGGCCGTCATGGACATACCACCGAAAAGGAAGGGCAGCAGGCCACCGAACAACAGACCAACCACAACATAGGGGTTGGAAAGATCAAAAGCGACAGTACCGAGGCCCGAGAAGAAGGAGCCTGGCGTTGCATTGGCCGCGAAGAACTTCAGGTCTTCGGTATAGGCTGCAAAGAGCACCAGGGCACCCAGGCCAGCCGAACCAATGGCATAGCCCTTGGTCACGGCCTTTGTGGTGTTACCGACGGCGTCCAGGGCATCAGTGGTAACGCGGACTTCCGGAGGAAGGCCGGCCATTTCGGCGATGCCGCCGGCATTGTCGGTCACAGGACCGAAGGCATCCAGGGCGACGATGAAGCCGGCCAGGGACAGCATGGAGGTGGTGGCGATGGCAATGCCGAACAGGCCTGCCAGGCCGTAGGTGACGATGATGCCAACAATGATGACCATGGCTGGTGCCGCGGTGGATTCAAGGCTCATAGCGAGACCCTGAATAACGTTAGTGCCATGGCCGGAGACGCTGGCCTTGGCCACCGACTTCACCGGACGGAAGCCCGTGCCGGTGTAATATTCGGTAATCACGACGATCAGTGCCGTAACGACCAGACCTGCCACGCCGCAATAGAAGAGGCTGTCGGCGTTGAATGATTTATCACCAACGGTGACGGTCGTTGTGACCAGCTTGTGGATCACATAGTAGAGCGCGCCGACCGACAGGACGCCGGTGACGATCAGGCCCTGATAAAGGGCACCCATGATGTTCTGCGACTTGCCCAGACGCACGGCGAAGGTGCCGATGATCGACGTGACAATGCAGATGGCGCAAATGGCCAGAGGCAGGACCATCATGTTCGAGACAATTTCGTTCCCGCGGAAGAAGATCGCGGCCAAAACCATGGTCGCGACGGTCGTCACCGCATAGGTTTCGAAGAGGTCAGCAGCCATGCCGGCGCAGTCACCAACATTGTCGCCCACGTTATCGGCAATGGTCGCTGCGTTGCGGGGGTCATCTTCGGGAATGCCGGCTTCAACCTTACCCACCATGTCGCCACCGACGTCAGCACCCTTGGTGAAGATGCCGCCACCAAGACGCGCGAAGATCGAGATGAGCGAAGCGCCAAAGCCCAGGCAGACCATGGAATCTTGCACTTCACGGCTGGTGTTTTCCAAGCCCAGAGGACCGGTCAGAATTGCATAATAACCAGCGACGCCGAGAAGGGCGAAGCCGGCAACTAGCATCCCGGTGATGGCACCAGAGCGGAAGGCCAAGGACAGGCCGCGAGCCAAGCTCTCAGACGCGCCTTGTGCAGTGCGAACATTAGCGCGCACCGAGATGAGCATGCCCACAAAACCTGCGGCACCCGAAAGGATTGCACCGGTCGCAAAACCAATGGCCGGAAGCGTGCCCAGGAAAAAGGCCAGGGCCACGAGAATGACAACGCCGACGACAGCGATCGCGGTGTATTGCTTGTTGAGATAGGCCTGCGCGCCCTCTTGGATCGCTGCGGCGATTTCTTGCATTCGCTCATTGCCAGGCGATGCCTGCATAAGCGATGCGGTCTGGACGACGCCGTAAAGCACCGCCAGTGCGCCGGCACCTATCGCCAGCATAAGCTCAGGATTCATAGATAAATCGCCCCTTCAAGACTGCGCGAGGTTGGATGACAGCGACGAAATGCGCCGATCTCGTAATTACCAACCCCATGGTTTCCCCTCATCGCGGCCCCCCGCGAACGGGTAACCGCATAAAGACGGGGGAAACTGCCAAACCTGAAGCCGCCATGCAACGTCTGACGTGAATCAGGTGCAAACCATTCTCAGGGACGGATCTCGGAATTGCCTCTCGAGTCGGCCATTTTTGGCAGGCCCATGCGTCTTTTCGGCAATTGTGACACGACCTCAACATTTTTGATCATGCCCGGTCCAGCAATTCGAAGAACTTCTGGATAGAGCACAGCGACGAGCCGCTTCTCATCGACCGACAAATAGTCTGTCTTGCCAGTGAGTGGGGTGCGAGAAGCGAGCCGAACTAAGGCGTCGCGAAAGTAGGGTTCTTTGGCGCGCACCTTCAGCATGTCCGCGGACTTGATCAGGTTGATGCGCACGACGGCGAAGGAATAATTGACCAAACGCCCCTCTGCCACGATTGGCAAAGCGACCGGACTGAGGTCAATAAACTGTACCTTCGGCGTTTTTTCCTCTTCTTTTTTCTTTTCAGAGCCATGCGCTGGACTGGAAAGGACGAGTGCAAGAACGAGAAGAAGGCGCTTTTTCATATCTAAAAGCATGCACCTGATTTAGTTTCTCTTTCCTTGATAAGCTTAAGTATTTTCCGATAAGCGGCGATAAGAAATTGGCTCACAGTGCGCGCTAGGGATGAACCCAGCCGCCGTCACCAACGTCTAGGACCTGGGCACCGAAGATGATTTCCCGACCGTGGTCGAGGACTTCCCCTATGACCTTCAGCCCAAATTGATCTGCATATTCTGGCCTAACAGCGCAGACCAATTCATAATCATCGCCAGCCGTCGCTAAGCGTAGTCTTGCAACTGCAGAATCCGATTGGGTCGCAATCCAAGCCTGGGCGTCCATGCTGATCGGCATTTTTGCCAAGTCCAACCGAAACCCTAAACCACTGGCAATTGTGATCCGTCCAGCATCAGCGATGAGGCCGTCCGAAACATCGGCTGCCGCACTGGCGTATTTGCGCAGGCCATCGCGAAGATCCAACCTCGGCACGGGCAATCGAGGCCCCTGCCCTAGACCCCAATCAAGCCACCCATCCCCAATTGGACCGCTGACAACGATGAAATCACCAACCGCTGCCGAATCACGTCGGACCATGGCCCCGGCCGGGACCCATCCTAGCGCCGTCATCGATACCGTTAGTGGCCCTGGGGTTGAGACTGTGTCGCCCCCCAAAAGACTGACACCAAATTGGACGCCATCAAGCTCCAGGCCCTTGGCGAAGGCCTTGCGTTTTTGCCAGTCAAAGTCTGGCGACCAAGCGGTCATCAGAAAATAGCCGAAAGGTTCTGCACCCTTTGCCGCGAGATCGGACAAATTAGCCCGCATGAGTTTTTGCGCAATTAGTCCCGGCGCTTCGTCAGCCCTGAAATGAACGCCCGCGACCATCGCGTCCTTGGTGATCACCAGATCCCAGCCGGGGCGGGAGGGAACCACCGCAGCATCATCCAACAAACTCAGGGCTTCTGGTGCGCCTCGGGTCAGCGGGCGAAACAGCTCAGCAATCTGGCCAAATTCATCTGGGGTGATTTCAGACCCTGACATCCTGAGCCAATCCATCGAGGGCACCATTTACGAACCCAGGCTCTGGCCCCTCGAAGAAGGATTTTGCCAGCTCGACATATTCATCGAGGACAACTTCTGAGGGAACGTCGAGCCGATAGGACAACTCAAATGCCCCAGACCGCAGGATTGCACGAACGGTCGCATCGAGTCTTTCCAGGCGCCATCCAGACGCAAGGCGTTTGACGATCGTCCCATCAATATCTCGCTGGTGTTCGACCACACCGCGAACCACCTCCGCAAAGAAGACCTCGTCGGCTGCCGCCATTGACGGACTGTCTTCACCTTCCATGACCCGGTCGAAGCGGTGCTCAGAGAACTCACGAATGACGGCCTCTACCCCTGCCCCGGACACTTCCATCTGATAAAGTGCCTGAACCGCCGCAAGGCGGGCGACAGATCGCGCCTGCTTGTTGCTCATCGTGTGTGACCGAGCAGTCGCTTACGAACCTTAATCATTTCAAGCGCTGCTGAGGCCGCGCCACCGCCCTTGTTCAACTCAGTCGACCGGGCGCGAGCCAGGGCTTGGGCTTCGTTTTCAACCGTCAGTATGCCATTGCCGATGGCAAGCCGCCTCATGATGGAAAGGTCCATAATCGCTCGAGCACTTTCATTGGAGACCACTTCGAAATGGTATGTTTCACCTCTGATGATGGTCCCCAAGGCGACATAGCCGTCATAGCGCACTCCTGCGGGGCGATGACCGCCTTCCTCTGCATAGGCGATTGCACCTGGAATCTCCAAAGCGCCCGGCACCGTCACGATATCGAAGTCGGCATCATGAGCCGTGAGCATGTCTTTAGCGCCCTTAAGAAGTTCGTCGGCCAGATGATCGTAAAAACGCGCCTCGACGATGAGGATGCGGGTCTTGTCGGCAAACATAGGTCAGATCCTGTTAGATGGGCAGCCTTAGGCGGTTTCACGCCAGCGCGCGAGATACCGCGCAAGCATATCGATCTCGAGATTGACATGAGCGCCCACGGATAGCCTTCCCAGGGTAGTCACATCCCATGTGTGCGGGATCAAATTGACACCAAACACATCGTCCTCGACGGTGTTCACGGTCAAAGAGACGCCATCCACGGTAATCGAGCCCTTGGCTGCGATAAGCCTGTGCAGGGGTTTAGGTGCACGAATCTTAACCCTGTGAGATCCGCCTTCGCTGGCGATAGAAGTTACCTCTCCGATGCCATCCACATGGCCAGAGACAATGTGGCCACCGAGTTCATCCCCAACCTTGGCCGCTCGCTCCAGGTTCACCGGTCGTCCAACCTGCCAGTTCGACAAGGTCGTGAGCGACAAGGTTTCGTTGGAAACCTCGACGGCGAACCAGCCCTCTGCCTTATCGACAATTGTTAGACAGCAGCCAGCGTGGCTGACCGACGCGCCAATATCCAGGGTCGCCACATCGTAAGAGGTTTCAATTTCAAAGCGCACGTCGCGATTGGTTTGGGTCACAGCCCGCACCCTTCCGACATCAGTCACAATCCCGGTAAACATCTAGATCCTCTCATAACGCTCCCAGGCGTCTTCGCCCAAGATTTCAAGACCCGTTCGTCGAAAGCGAGGAGACGCGGCAAGGCTGCCTAGCTCTAGGGCTCCCACAGCCGATCGGCCCGTTTGCCCAAGTAAGATCGGTGCCCGAAACCACTCCAAAACATCAACTAAGCCGTCGCCAAGAAAACTCGCTGCGACCTTGCCGCCGCCTTCTAGAAAAATCCTGCTCAGGCCTTGGCTCCGCAGTGCGGCTAAAACATTGGCTGGTGAGGGTCGCCCCCCCTCGCCAACCTGCAAAACCTTGACGCCCAGTTCCTGAAAAATTGCAGACGGAGCGGAACATGTCAGCAGAAGTGTCGGCGTCTCTCGGGCCGTTTGAACCAGCTTAGCTGAAGACGGCAATCTTAAACGGGAATCCAACACGACCCGCGCAGGCTGCTTGCCAGAATACCCCGCCAAACGAACGGTTAGATCAGGGTCATCGGCAAGGGCGGTCTCTATGCCAACCATCACGGCGTCGTGCTCAGACCTAAGACGGTGAACCTGCTCCCGGGCCTGTGGACCCGTGATCCATCGACTTTCGCCCGAGGCCGTGGCGATCCGCCCATCCAGTGAAGTCGCGAGCTTTAGGGTGAGCCGACTAGTGCTCATCCTCGCCGCCCTCGTTCAATCCTTCCTGACCTAGGAAGGTGGCGAACTCGCCCGCCTCACGGAAGTCACGATAGACCGACGCATAGCGGACATAAGCCACGTCATCGAGCGCCTTGAGCTGCTTCATAACCATCTCACCAACAGCAGATGATGGCAGCTCGGTTTCGCCGAGACTTTCCAGTTGGCGAACAATGATTGAGATCATGCGCTCAATACGATCCGGCTCAATGGGGCGCTTACGGGTGGCGATGGCAATGGATCGCGCTAACTTGTCCCGCTCGAACGGGGTTCGACGCCCCGATCGCTTGAGTATGGTCAGTTCGCGCAGTTGCACCCGCTCAAAGGTCGTAAAACGCCCCTCGCACTCCGGACACATGCGCCGACGGCGAATCGCAGCCCCATCTTCCGAGGGACGGCTGTCCTTCACCTGACTTTCAGCGTGGCCGCAAAATGGGCAGCGCATAATCTAGCCCTCTTGGCCAATCCAATCTCTATTAGAGGTATTAGCTGTAGATCGGGAAGCGTTTCGTCAAGGCGACGACCTCAGAACGCACCTTGGCCTCAACGGCTGAATTGTCCCCTCCGGCTGCGACGCCATCGAGAACCTCTCCGATCCACTTCCCGACCTGAACAAATTCCGCTGTCCCAAAACCGCGCGTTGTGCCCGCAGGCGTCCCGACCCGCAGACCAGAAGTCTGCATGGGCGGAAGCGGATCGAAGGGAATGCCGTTCTTATTTGTAGTGATGCCAGCCCGCTCCAACGCGATCTCTGCATCTGCACCGGAAACGCCTTTTGGCGTTAAATCCACAAGCATGAGATGGCTGTCGGTCCCATTGGACACAATTTTGAAGCCGACCTTTTGCAAACTGTCTGCGAGCGCCCTCGCGTTTTCAACGACCTGATGGGCATAGACACTGAATTCCGGACGAAGCGCTTCGCCAAACGCGACGGCCTTTGCCGCAATCACGTGCATCAGGGGCCCGCCCTGAAGACCTGGGAATACCGCGCTATCGATTTTCTTTGCGAGCTTCTTATCGTTGGTCAGGATCAGGCCACCACGGGGTCCCCTCAGGGTCTTGTGCGTGGTGGTCGTGACAATGTGGGCATGGGGGAAAGGGTTTGGATAGGCACCGCCAGCGACAAGCCCTGCATAGTGAGCGATGTCCACCATCAGCAGGGCATCAACGCTATCAGCAATCTCACGGAACCTGCCAAAATCGATATGCCGTGAATAGGCCGAGCCACCGGCGATGATCACCTTGGGACGCTCAGCCTCTGCAACTTCGGCGGCCTGATCATAGTCAATCAAGTGATCCTGAGCACGAACCGCATAAGCCACAGGCCGAAACCACTTACCCGACTGGTTGACGCTCTTGCCATGGGTTAGGTGGCCGCCTGCCGCGAGGTCCATACCCATAAAGGTGTCGCCGGGCTTCATGGTCGCCATAAACACGGCCTGGTTGGCCTGACTGCCAGAGTGGGGCTGGACGTTGGCAAACTCGCATCCGAACAGCCGCTTGGCTCGCTCAATTGCCAGCTCTTCAGCTATATCAACGACTTCGCAGCCACCATAATAGCGTTTTCCGGGATAGCCCTCAGCGTATTTGTTGGTCAGCACCGATCCTTGGACGTCCAGCACGGCCTTGGAGACGATATTCTCCGAAGCAATGAGTTCAATCTGATCCTGCTGTCGGCGCTTCTCGCGCTCAATCACATCGAAAATATCGCGATCTGTCTCTTCGATACCCGAACCAAAAAAGGCGTCGGCGAGGTGTGCTGGGGCAATCGGGATCGTCATGCGGGTGATCTTTCGAGAATCATGGCGCTGTCTGAGCGGGGTTCTAAAGCCATCTCAGGTGCAGACCAAACGCTGGGAAGGCGGGCGGACATAACGAAGCTGTAACCGAGGCGCAACCTTGGACGTCGGCTAACCGATAAGGACAGTTCAATCTGCAGGAATTCTAGGCGCGACGCGAAGTTGAAGCTGCAGAATCCTCATCTAGGCGGCATAGCCGCCGACCCTCTTAATATTGCAATGGGCCCACAATTTTTCAAGCGCATCGGCCAGATCATCCATCATTTGGTCGGTGTGGGCCGGAGATGGCGTAAACCGCAACCGCTCTGTGCCCCGGGGCACGGTTGGATAATTGATGGGCTGAACGTAGATCCCATAATCGCTGAGCAGAATGTCCGAAATCAGCTTGCAGTGGACCGGATCGCCCACTTCAACAGGGACAATATGGCTCACCGATGGCATGACGGGTAGGCCAGCCTTAATCAGCCGCGCCTTCAATCTTGCCGCCCGCTCCTGGTGGGCTTGGCGCACCTCATCGTGCTCTTTGAGGTAGCGAATCGAGGCCACAGCGCCGGCAGCAAGGGCCGGGGGGATAGAGGTGGTAAAGATAAAGCCGTCTGCAAAGCTACGAATAGCGTCGACGATCACCGCATCAGCCGCGATATATCCGCCCATGACACCGAAGGCCTTGCCCAGGGTGCCCTCGACAATATCGATATCGGCCATAACGCCATCCCGCTCAGCCACGCCGGCACCCCGAGGGCCGTACATGCCAACCGCATGGACCTCATCGAGATAGGTCATAGCACCGTACTTCTTAGCGAGGGCCACGGTTCCCGCCATGTCGGCGATATCGCCATCCATGGAATATACGCTCTCAAAAGCGATACATTTCGGGGCTGCAGGGTCAGAGGCAGCGAGCAGTTCTTCCAGGTGGGCCAGGTCATTATGCCGGAACACCTGACGGAGGCCGCGACCATTTCGAATGCCCGAAATCATCGAGTTGTGGTTCAGTTCATCGGAAAAAACGATCAATCCAGGCAAGATTTTATAAAGCGTGGAGAGCGAGGCGTCGTTCGAAACATAGCCGGACGTGAAAAGCAGAGCAGCTTCCTTCTGGTGAAGGTCAGCCAACTCGCGCTCTAGCTCAACGTGATAGTGGGTGGTGCCAGAAATATTGCGGGTCCCGCCAGATCCTGCGCCAGCCTCTTCAATCGCCTGGTGCATGGCGTCTAGAACGACTGGGTTCTGCCCCTGCCCGAGATAGTCATTGGAGCACCAGACGATCACGTCTGATTGGGTCCCATCATCCTGGGTCCAGGTGGCTTTTGGGAACTGGCCACGGTGACGCTTCAGATCGGCAAAGACCCGATAGCGTCCCTCTTTGTGAACTCGCTCCAAAGCGACTTGAAACGCGGCCTTGTAATTCATGGCTTTCAACGCCGACTTCGACACCAGAACGCCTGGTCCTTCGCCGGTTCCCTTACTTGTCGGGGCTTATCGCGCCGACCGAAGCATATGTCTACAATCTCATAAGTTCCTCAGGCTACTCCGTAGGGCTACTGAGGTGAAACAGGCCTTAAATTTCCCCGCGCAGCATCTGCAGAATAGACGAAAAGTCCCGCCCGCCACTGCCAAGCCTCTCATGGAGCGCATAAATCGCTTCAGCCTGGGCCCCCAGCGGCGTGGAGGCCCCAGACTTCGCGGCAGCTTCCTGAGCGAGTTTAAGGTCCTTCAACATCATGGCCGTCGCAAAACCACCCTCATAATTGCGATTGGAGGGCGCAGTTTCAACCAGGCCCGGCCAGGGCGCATAGCTTGTGAGTGACCAGCATTGGCCAGACGATTTGGAGGCGATTTCAAAAAATTTCTCCGGGGCGAGATCCAGCTTTTCTGCCAAGGCGAAGGCTTCACAGACCCCGAGCATTGAAATGCCCAGCAGCATGTTGTTGCAGATTTTTGCGGCCTGCCCGGCTCCATGATCCCCTGCCCTGATGGTTACCCGAGACATGGGGGAAATTGCGGACTCAATCTCGGGAAAGTCAGCCTCATCGCAGCCCACCATGAAGGCCAAGGTCCCAGCATCTGCTCCGGCCGTGCCCCCTGAAACCGGCGCGTCGGCAAATCGAAAGCCTGCGGCTTTAGCCTCCTTGGCCACTGCCCTGGCACTTTCGACGTCAATCGTTGAGCAATCGATCAAGAGCGCCCCGTGCTTGGCGTTAGGGATCACATGCTCGCTGTAGAGGCTTCGCACATGGGGTCCCGCAGGCAGCATGGTAATGACAAGGTCAGCACCCCTTACAGCGTCTTCGGCTGAGTTGGCTGAGCTGCAGCCTGAAGCAATGGCCCTAGCGACTGCTAGCTGAGAAAGATCAAAGGCTGCGACATCACGTCCAGCCTTCACCTGATTGGCCGCCATGCCAGCGCCCATATTGCCTAGGCCAATGAAGGCGATCCGGCTCAATGTAACCCCCTTGAAAATATCCGCCGCACCGAAGCGCGGCGGGGCAACGCCCTAAGACTTCGGGCGCTGGAACTTATAGATGAACTGGTCGGTATGGCCCCGCAGGGTAGGATCGAAGACCATTTTGGTATGGTCATCCTCAGGATTGGCCAAGACCTTGCTCTCCCCGATGTATTTGAACCCTGCTGCTTCTAGCTGGGCGCGAACCAAGGCTGGATCAATGCGGTGAATAGTATTGGCGGTCTGAACCAGAGGCGCACCTGCTGCTGCCGCATGATCCAAAACGATGAAGTAACCGCCAGGTTTCAAGGCATAGAAAATGGACCGGTTTGCTACGGCGATGTCCGCCTTGAAGCGGGTGAGGAAGAGGTCATGATAATTTTGCGAGGTCCAGATCACATCCGCCTTGCTGGGCAAATTGATCGCACCGACATTACCTTCAACGACCTTGATATTCCCGTTCCCAGGCTCTGCAGCCACCGCAAGGATCGGGTTTGGCTTTGTGGCGTTCGGGGCTGGCGCGTTGATCACGGCAAACACCGTGCCCTTGGATCCAACAGTCTTGGAGAAAATCCGAGTGAAATAGCCGCCGCCCGGTAGAAAATCCGCCACGGTCTGGCCGGGCTTAATCCCGGCGAATTCCAGCATAAGCTCCGGCTTACGATCTGCGTCTCGCTTGGTATCGGCTTCCGGGCGCGATTTATCGGCGACGGCTGCGATCACAGCTGGGGATGGCTTTGCTTGAGCAGAAAGGCCCGCCGCTGCAACGCTGGCAACGAGGGCCAGGACCAGATTCATTTTCATTGGAAGTCTCCGGATTTGAGGACGCCTTATTACCACATCTTTGACCCCGTCGTCTCTAAAGGCACCTAGGTCAGCGGGACCCATTCGTCTTCCAGCGCGAGAGGTGCAAAAATCGCATCTAAGAGATCATCTGAAACCTGTGAAACACTTGGAGGTCTCCAGGCAGGCGCATTGTCTTTGTCAACAATCACGGCACGGACCCCTTCCTGGAAATCGGGAAGTTGGACAACCCTGGCACCAATGCGAAACTCAGTCTTCATATTCTCAGCAAAGCTGCGCGCGCGGCCGCCAAGCTCGAGTTGGCGGAAGGCCACCTTCAAGGTTTGCGGCGACTTCATCGCCAAGATCGCCAACTGCGCTTGAGCCCATTCAGTAGCGAGAGCCTCCAGGGTTTCAAAGATCCCTTCGAGACTGGTTTGGCCAAACGCTTTATCGATTTGGTCTTGAATTGCGGCGATCGGTGGACGGCCAGCATCGCCCTCAAACTGAGTCAGTAGGGTTTCAACCGCGGCGGGATCGGCCACGAGTGCCGCCTTAAAGCCTTCAATCTGGGCCGAAGGTATGAAATCCGTCGCCATGCCCACCAACTCGCAATCGGCAGCCTTGATGCGAGCACCAGTCAGGGCGAGCCACATGCCAATATGGCCCGGCATCCTTGGCAAGAACCAGCCACCACCCACATCGGGAAACAAGCCAATACCGGTCTCTGGCATGGCAAACGTCGTCTTTTCCGTGGCGATCCTATAGCGGGAAGGTGCAGCCAAACCAACGCCACCGCCCATGGTGACGCCATCCATAATGGTCACAATGGGCTTGGAATATTCAAAGATCAGATGGTTGAGTTGATACTCAATCCGGAAGAATTCCCGGGCGGCCGCGCCATCCCCTGCTCCGCTTTCAGCCAGCATACGAATGTCTCCGCCGGCACAAAACCCGCGCTCGCCCGTGTGATCTAACAGGATGAGCTTCACCGAAGGATCGTCAGCCCAGGCCTGCAAGGCGTGCGTGATCTGCACGCACATGGCCGTCGTCAACGCATGCAGGGCATGAGGTCGATTAAGGCTTAGGCGCCCGACAGCGCCTTCGGTTCGAACCAGAACTTCGCTCATTGACGTAGGAGCTCCCGGGCGATGATGACGCGCATGATTTCGTTGGTGCCCTCAAGGATTTGGTGAACCCGGAGGTCGCGAACAATCCGTTCAAGGGGATAGTCCTTGAGATAGCCATAGCCGCCATGGAGTTGCAGGGCTTGATTGGCGACCTCAAACCCAGCGTCAGTGCCAAACCGCTTGGCCATGGCGCAGAATTGCGTCGCCCTGGGATCTTTCCGGTCGAGGGCGTCAGCAGCGCGGCGCACCATTAGTCGCGCGGCCTCAAGCTCTGTCGCCATGTCGGCGAGTCGGAACTGCAGGGCTTGGAAATCAGCCAAGGGCTGACCGAACTGACTCCGAGTTTTCAAATGCGATTGGGCCGCGTCCAGAGCGCACTGCGCGCCGCCAAGCGAGCAGGCGGCGATATTGACGCGCCCACCGTCGAGCCCTGCCATGGCAAAACGAAAGCCTTCCCCCTCAGAGCCGATGAGATTGTCTAAGGGAACTCGACAGTCATCAAAATTGACCTGGGCTGTAGGTTGGGAATTCCAGCCCATCTTGCGCTCCTGGCCTCCAAAAGAGAGACCCGGTGTTCCCTTCTCAACAACTATGGCGGAGACGCCCTTGGGACCAGGGCCGCCGGTTCTGGCCATGACGATATAGAGTTCGGACACTCCAGCACCCGAAATGAACGCCTTGGAGCCATTAAGGACATAGAACTCTCCATCTCGAACCGCCGTTGTTCGCAAACTTGCGGCGTCAGATCCTGAAGAGGGTTCCGTCAGGCAATAACTCGCGATGAGCTCCATAGTGGTCATTCGCGGCAGATACCTTTGCCGAAGGGCGGCCGAGCCAAATCTGTCGATCATCCAAGAGGCCATGTTGTGGATGGAAAGAAAGGCCGCAGAGGAGACATCCCCCTGCGCCAGGGCCTCGAAAATGATCGCTGCATCTAGCCGACTGAGATTGGATCCGCCCACATCCTCAGCCACATAAAGACCGGCGAAACCCAAACTCGCCGCCTGCCGCAGGACATCTACGGGAAAGTGATGGTTTGCATCCCACGTCGCAGTATGTGGTGCCAGTTCCTTCTGAGCGAAGTCCGCAGCGAGGGTCTGCAAGGCCGTTTGATCGTCCGTGAGATTGAAGTCCATGCGGTTCCGCCCCTAGTCCTAACCCGGTGCAACTGACCCCAGATGCGGGACAAGTCAACGCGACGCACTTGCATCCCCGCAAGGGATAAGCCACAGGCCATTTCATGACCCATACACCCCTCGCCGCTTATCCCGCCCTGCGCCTGCGCCGTCTGCGCCAAGCCGATTGGATCCGTCGTCTGGTCCGGGAAACCGTCCTGACCCCTGCAGATCTCATCTGGTCAATGGTGGTTCATGAGGGCGAAGGCGAAATCGCGGTCCCTTCCATGCCTGGCGTCGCACGCCTTTCGGTCAAGGACTGCGCCAAGGCGGCGGTTGAAGCCCGAAGGCTGGGCATACCCGCCATTGCAGTGTTTCCGCACATAGACGGCTCAAAGAAGGACTCAGCAGGCAAGCTGGCCTTAGATCCTGACGGCATTGTGGCTCGAGCCGTAAAGGCCATGAAAGATGCCGCGCCAGAAGTCGGGATCATGTGCGACGTGGCCCTAGATCCCTTCACCGATCATGGACACGACGGCATCATTGAAGGTGGCAAGATCCTAAATGACGCCACCATCGAAGTCCTGGTCGCACAGGGTTTGATGCAGGCAGAAGCCGGTGCCGACATATTGGCACCGTCTGACATGATGGATGGCCGATGCGGTGCCCTGCGTCGTGCCTTGGAAAGCGCCGGCCATCAGGACGTGATGATCATGTCCTACGCGGCTAAATATGCCTCAGCCTTCTACGGCCCTTATCGGGAGGCCATTGGCTCGGGGAAGCTGGGCACCGGAACCGTCGAAAACCCTGGCGATAAAAAGACGTATCAAATGGACTATGCCAACTTCGAGGAAGCCCTGCGGGAGGTGGCCCTCGACATAGCTGAAGGCGCCGACATGGTCATGGTGAAGCCCGGCATGCCCTATCTCGACATTGTTTCGAAGGTCGTTGAGGCGTTCCGCGTGCCGACCTTCGCTTTCCAAGTGTCTGGAGAATACGCCATGATCAAGGCAGCCACCGCCAATGGCTGGCTCGATGAAGAGCGCGCCATATTGGAGAGCTTGGGTGCCTTTAAGCGTGCTGGTGCAGCCGGCGTGATCACCTATTTCGCTCCCGTCGCTGCCAGAATGCTAGGCGCTTAAGGCGTTTCTAGAGCGCGATGGTGAAATACGTGCTTGGCCCGTCGTGGCCAGGCAGGGCAATCATGCCTTGGAATTGAAAGCCGATCTTTTCCAGGACGCGCTGAGAGGCCTTGTTCTCAGGCTTGGTAATCGCTGCCAGGATTTTTAGACCCAGTTTATCACGGGCCAGGGCTATCGTGGCCGCAGCTGCCTCTTGCGCGTAACCCTTTGACCATTCGGTTTCCAGGAAAGCGTAGCCGATATCTGGATAGGCAAGACCGTCCCGTCTCACCAGACCGCAAAGCCCTAGACTGGCACCAGAATTGCGACTGGTAACCCGCCAAAGCCCAAAACCATTTTCGCGATAACTGCGCCTCTGCCGGGTCTCAATATAACCACGGGCCGCGTCCAGATCGTAGATTTCGCGGTCGCCGATATTCTCGAGAAATCCGGGTTCATTGAGCAGCTGGAAGATAAACAATTCATCGCGCCCAGCTACCAGCTCATCAAGGATAAGGCGGTCTGTCTCCAGAATGACAGAGATCATGGCTTTTCCAGGCGCGCCACAAGGCTGGAAGTATCCCATCTATGACCACCCATGGCCTGAACTTCCGCATAATAGCCGTCTACAAGCTTGGTCAGGGCAAGCTGAGCCCCGTTAGACTTGGCTTCATCTAAGACCAGCCCGAGGTCCTTGCGCATCCAGTCAACCGCAAAGCCGAAGTCGAATTTCCCCTCCGCCATGGTCGCCCAACGGTTGTCCATCTGCCAGGACTGGGCGGCCCCCTTTGAAACAGCGGCAAAGACATCGCCCGAATCTAAGCCTGCACGCTTAGCGAAGTGCATGGCTTCTGCCAGGCCCTGGACCACCCCAGCGATAGCAATCTGATTGACCATCTTGGCCAGTTGACCAGAGCCAGGCCCACCAAGGCGTCGCACCGCCTTGGCAAAGGCGTTGATCACTGGTTCCGCGCGGGCAAATGCCTCAGGCTCGCCGCCGCACATGACGGTCAGCTGCCCCGCTTCGGCACCGGCCTGCCCCCCCAGACACCGGTGCGTCGACAAAAGCGCGGCCCACTGAGGCTGCGGCTTCAGCCATATCTATGGCAAGTTTGGCCGATGTGGTGGTGTGATCAATAATGATACCTCCAGGAGCCATGCCTGGAAGCGCCTGGGCCACCACCTCACGAACATCGTCGTCTCGTCCTACGCAGAGAAAGGCCATCTCCGCATGCGCGACAGCGTCAGCGATCGTCTTGCAGGCCCGTCCCTGGAAGGTTTCAGCCCAACGGGTCGCCTTTTCGGCAGAGCGATTGAATACAGAGACCTGATGTCCCGCCTTGGCAAGATGGCCCGCCATAGGGAAGCCCATAACTCCAAGCCCAATAAACGCGATCTTCAATGCCAAACTCCCATCATCAACACCATCTTAACGCCCAACGAGCATCCTGCAGAACGGTTACGGTTAACAGGGGCAATTCATGGCGCTCAGCGAACGACCCATTCTGATCAAGAAGGTCAAGAAGGTTTCGGGCGGTGGTCACCATGGCGGCGCTTGGAAGGTGGCCTATGCTGACTTCGTGACAGCGATGATGGCGTTCTTCCTGCTCATGTGGCTCATTAACACCGTAAGCCCAGAACAAAAACGCGGAGTTGCTGACTATTTCGCTCCGGCAAGCGTTGCAGAAACAACCTCTGGGTCCGGCGGCCTTCTAGGTGGAACTGCCCTTGGCGAAGAGGGCGGTAAGGCGTCTGGATCAATGTCCATTGTTGAGCACTCAGCGCCCGAGGTCAAAGACCCCTCAGAGCAAAAACAAAACTCAGCCAATGGCTCTGCGGCGGAAGCTGCTGAGAAGGCCATGCAAGAGGCCTCTGCCAAGCGCGAGGAAGCCGCATTCGCCTCTGCCGCTGAGTCGATCCGCCAAGCTTTGCAGGACATGCCGGAACTGGCCGAACTTTCGAAGAATATTATCGTGGACCAAACGCCGGAAGGTTTGCGCATACAGTTGGTCGATCAGGAGGGTCGGTCGCTGTTCGGACAGGGAAGTGCTGCACCTAATGACCGGGCAAAGGTTCTGCTCCGGGCCATGGCCAAGATTGTCAATAATCTTCCCAATCGTATTTCGATCTCTGGCCATACAGCGGTCAGCATGAATGGCTCCACCGCGGACACAGACTGGAACCTATCTTCCGCCAGAGCGGACGCCTCGCGTAAAATTCTTCAAAGCGCGGGCGTGGCCCAGGACCGGATTTACCAAGTATCGGGTAAGGCCACCTCGGAGCCCCTTTACATTGACGATCCGACCCTCCCTGGAAATCGAAGGATCGCCATCGTCCTGCTACGTGAAGCGCCGGTTCTGCCCCCTGACAGCGGCATGTAGGACGGGTTTATACGTCCAGACTTGCATGCGAGGCGTCATAGGCCCTAATTGGCCTCTACCGCCTCAAGGTCGACTTCAAGTCTGTGATGCAACATTTTCCGACCCGCCAACTTCGGTTTTTCCTGACGGCCCCGTCGCCTTGCCCCTACTTGCCCAATCGTCTTGAGCGGAAGGTCTTTGCCCATTTGCCGCTTTCGGATGGCGCAACGGTCAACGACAGCCTTACACAAGTAGGGTTTCGACGCTCTCAAAACATCGCCTATCGCCCTGCATGCGAAACCTGCGCTGCCTGCGTCTCGGCGCGCATCCCTGCGGCCGACTATCAGTTTTCTCGCTCGGAGCGGAAGATTCTAAGTCGAAATGCAGACCTAAGTCGAAACCTAGTGGAAGCCGAAGCCACGCTAGAAAAATACGACCTGCTACGCCGTTATCTTTCAGCACGACACGCAGACGGTGGCATGGCGGAAATGGGGTGGCCAGATTTTGTCGCGATGGTCGAAGACACCGCTGTCCGCACCCACATGATCGAGTACCGACTGCCTTCCATTGACGGCGTCCCAGGAGATCTGATCGGGTGCGCGCTTGTCGACTTGATGTCGGATGGCCTGAGCCTCGTTTATTCCTTCTACGACCCTAAACTGCCTAAGCGTAGCCTTGGGTCCCTAATTATCCTGGACCACCTCCAGCAGGCATCCCTGACAAACCTGCCCTATGTCTATCTTGGATATTGGGTCCAGGGGTCGGAGAAAATGGCCTACAAAGTTCGCTTCTCGCCCATCGAGCTTCTGCGGCCACAGGGTTGGACCTTGATGGCCGCTCGCGATTTGACCCCAACAGAAGAGACTATTCACTCACAGGAATAGGACCCAATATCCCCATAAGTCGTTCCGATACGGTCGACCTCTCGGTCCGGACCGCCGATGAGCGTGGTGTGACCGCTGATCTGAAATCACCGCAGCAACTGCGTCTGAATTTTCGGCGCGCGCCTAGCTATTTGTCAGCTGAGTTCTCAGTGGGTGCGTCAAATCGAGATGCTGTGTCCCGGATTCAAGCTTGGCGCCATTGGCACAATGGCAGTCTCGCTCTGATCGGCCCGGAGTCGTCTGGCAAAACGCATTTGGCACGGATGTGGTCAGAAAGTGTCGGGGCGAAAATTTGTCGCAGCGATGCTTTGGATCCCCTCGCTGCCCCCGATGGTCCACTGGTGCTCGAAGATGTTGATCAAGGCGCTCATGCAGAGCTTCTATTCTACTGCCTGAATCGTGCAGCTCAGTCTAACACGCCCTTGCTGCTCACAGGGCGAACCCTACCAAGCACATGGCCTACAGACCTTCCGGATCTTAGGTCTCGCTTGAACGCTTTACAGGTCGCCGAACTTTTGCCGCCTGATGATGATGTTCTGACAGATAGCCTTAGATCATTCTTCAAATCTCGGAACATTCGTCCCGCCGAAGACATCTATCCCTATCTTGTAGCACGAATGCATCGTTCCATCTCCGCGGCCCAAGATCTCGTCGATCGATTGGATGAAGCGGCTGACGCCTTGGGACGTCCCATTTCAAAGGCATTGGCTCGAGAAGTTCTCGGTGCTGATATCGAAAATCTTGACCTTTTTGATGGATGACATGGTGCTGTCACTGAGCGGCGCAATGTCTTAGGCGACGTTCATAGGCATTGATACGCCAACCGGAGTTATCTCGAAAATGTCGATCGCATCTCAGGTCGCCCCAAAATCAACCGAGCCTACGAGCTGCGAATTGGTCCTGGACCACGCCCTAGCGACGTCTCCCCACCGTTTTTTCAACAGGGAACTGTCTTGGCTGGCATTTAATGAGCGGGTCTTTGATGAAAGCCGCAACCCGCGCCATCCCCTGCTTGAGCGCCTGCGGTTTTTGTCAATTTCAGCCAACAATCTCGATGAATTCTACATGGTGCGTGTGGCTGGTTTAAAAGCCCAGGTTCGCGAAAGCGTGCGGGTGTTAAGCCAGGATGGCCTAACGCCAGCCGAACAGCTTGAGCAAGTCAACGCTCACGCGGCCCAGCTTATGGGCCATCAGCAGGATCGCTGGCGGGAACTGGCGGTAGAGTTGGCTTCAGAGGGGCTAAAGGTTGTAACCCCGTCTGAAGTCACGCCTGCTGAAAAGACGGCGATTGAAGAGACCTTTCTAACACGGGTCTTCCCGGTCCTCACGCCGCTGGCCATTGACCCTGCCCATCCGTTTCCCTTCATTCCCAACCTTGCCTTCTCTCTTGTGATGAAAATCCGCCGGAAGAGCGACGGGCGCCTGCTTTTCGCCCTCGTCCCGATCCCGGCTCAGGTGGCGCGGTTCTGGGAACTGCCGCAGCAGGGGCGCAGGAAGAAGGGGGATCATCGATTCATCACCCTGGAGAGCCTTGTGGCGCTCTTCTACGACAAACTTTTCCCAGGGTGCGAAGTTGCCGGCGTCGGTGTTTTTCGTCTGATCCGCGACTCAGACGTGGAAATTGAAGAAGAAGCTGAAGACCTCGTTCGGGAATTTGAAGCAGCCCTCAAACAACGACGCTTAGGCTCGGTTGTCCGCGTCGAAATCGAGGCAGCCATGCCCAAGGAGCTGCGAGACTTTATCTGCCACAATCTGCACGCCCAGAAAGACGACATCATCCTTATCGACGGCCTTTTGGGTCTGGATGAATTGAGCCAACTCATTCCCGCCGATCGCTCTGATCTGAAATTCAAGGCCTTCGAGCCGCGCTTCCCCGAGCGCATCCGCGATCACGCCGGAGACTGTTTCGCTGCAATCCGCGAAAAAGACATTCTCGTCCACCATCCCTTCGAGAGCTTCGACGTGGTTGTCCAGTTCCTCCGCCAGGCGGCGCGGGATCCAAATGTTCTTGCGATCAAGCAGACCCTCTATCGCACCTCCAAGGACAGCCCCATTGTCGCGGCTCTGATTGAGGCGGCCGAAAACGGCAAGAACGTGACTGCCCTGGTTGAGATCAAAGCCCGCTTCGACGAAGAAGCGAATATGAAATGGGCCCGCGATCTGGAACGCGCCGGCGTCCACGTGGTTTTCGGCTTTGTGGAATACAAAACCCACGCCAAGCTATCCATAGTGGTGCGCAAGGAAGGCGACACCCTTCGTACCTATTGTCACTTTGGTACGGGCAATTATCACCCCGTTACGGCGCGCATTTACACCGACCTCTCGCTCTTCACCTGCGATCCAGCTATGGCCCGCGATTCTGCGCGTCTTTTCAACTACATCACCGGATATGCGCGACCAGACAAGCTGGAAAAGCTGTCATTTTCGCCTGTCACCATGAAGCCCGACTTGCTTCGCCTTATCTCGAAAGAGGCGGACAACGCCCGCGCTGGCAAGCCAGCCGGCATCTGGTCGAAATTGAATGCGCTTGTGGACCCCCAGATTATCGACGCCCTTTACGCAGCCAGCCAGGCCGGAGTGCAAATTGAGTTGATTGTTCGCGGCATTTGCTGCCTGAGGCCAGGCCTGCCGGGTCTTTCAGAAAATATCCAGGTTAAGTCCATTGTCGGCCGCTTCCTTGAGCATGCGCGCATTGTGGCCTTTGCGAATGGCGCACCTATGCCGTCTTCGGAGTCTCGTATCTTCATTTCATCCGCAGACTGGATGCCGCGCAACCTCGACCGACGCGTTGAGGCCCTGACCCCGGTGGAAAACCCCACAGTTCATCAGCAGGTTCTGCAACAGATCATGGTGGCAAACCTCAAGGACGAAGCTCAAAGCTGGAGCCTAGATTCGCAGGGCCACTATGCCCGCGACGCGTCTTGGGACCATCCAGGTGCCTTTTCCGCCCATGAGTATTTCATGACCAATCCGAGCCTCTCCGGGCGTGGGCAGAAGGTCAAGGACATGCCCCGGGCGATTGATCATGTGGCCTCCCGGGCCTAAAGGTTTCCGCACCGGATATTGCCCCGCAATCGGGGCCGACTAGGAACACACCTTGGCGCCCAGCCGACGACAAGCCGCTGTTATCGATATCGGCTCAAATTCCGTGCGCCTGGTGATCTATCGCATCGAAGGGCGAGCCATTTGGACCCTGTTCAATGAAAAGGCCTTGGCGGGCCTAGGACGTGATCTCGCCTCAACCAAATGCCTTTCCCCAGAGGGCGTTACAACGGCCCTAGCGGCATTGCGTCGCTTCAAACTTGTTCTTGAGGGCTGGCAAGCCAAGGATATCTCCGTTGTCGCTACTGCAGCTGTGAGGGATTCCAGTGATGGCGCGGCCTTTGTGGCCAGAATCAGGGCTGAAACGGGGTTTGATGTCCGCATCCTTTCTGGCGAAGAAGAAGCACGATATGCCGCCTTGGGGGTTGTCGCTGGCCACCCTTCAGCGCGCGGCGTTGTGGGCGATCTGGGGGGGTCTAGTCTCGAACTGACACCGCTGACTGCGCCCAATGCCGGGGTGACCCTGCCCCTTGGTCCATTCGCCCTCGGTGCGCCCCGCGCCATTGATGTGGACAAGGTCCGGAGAAAGGCAGAGGCCGCAATCTCACTTGTCGCCAATCAATTCACAGCGCCAGAGTTTCATGCCGTTGGCGGTGCTTGGCGCAATCTTGGCCTTCTGCATATGGCGATGGCCGACTATCCGCTTCACGTTGCCCACCACTACGAAATGAGCCGGACCGATGCCATCGATGTCGCTAGGTTTGTCGCCCGCCAATCCCGAACCTCCCTGGAGGGGATAGAGGGGCTATCAAAGAAGCGCTTCGACACCCTGCCCTACGCAGCCGTTGTCCTCGAAGCGCTTATCGAAAACCTGTCTATTGAGACCGTCGTCGTTTCGGCCTTTGGCCTACGGGAAGGCCTACTTTTTGAGGCCATGTCTGCGGATGACCAGGTGAATGACCCGCTTATCGCCGGATGCGAAGCCCTGACCGCGGCTCCGGGGGGATTTCCAAATCTCGGCCCCGCCCTTGAGGCCTGGGTGTCACCGATTTTCGAAGGTCTTGGGAACCTCTTCGGAGATCGCGACCCTATTTTAATTGCAGCGGCGAGTCGTCTCGCAGATCTGGGTGCCCGGCTTCATCCTGACCACAGAGCAGACCTCGCCTTTGATCAGGTCTTGCGGGCACCTATTGCAGGCATGTCCCATGCAGAGCGCGCCTTCCTGGCCTGTGCCGCCTTCTCAAGGCACACCTCGGCGACGACGCACCCAGAGCAAAATGTCGTCGCAAGATTATTGACGCCCGAACGCCGCCTCAGAGCCAGGCTCTTAGGTGCCGCCATCCGCTTGGGGTGCGATATTGCCGGGCGAAATCCCGACCTGCTGCGCCATCTTCATATGGTGCTGTTGCCCGACCGTCTGCACCTTAGAGCAGACGCCCACTGGGGCGACATGCTGCTGGGTGAACAGACTGTCAAACGCGCTAGCACCCTGGCTCAGGTGCTCAAGGTGAAACTCGACCTCGGATAAGGACACAAACCATGCAGATTCTGATCGGGGCTCAGGCTTTCGAGCGCATCGCAGGACGGGTTGGCAGTTTGTTGAACGGCCACGACATTATCACCCTGGCCGTACCCGGAACATTTCACCGCGCGGGACAAGAGATCCCAGCTGATCAGGTCGATCCAGACATCATCTGGTCCAGTCTCGATCTCTACGAGACTGGCTTGCTTCCGCACTTGCTACGCAGCGTTCTGAAGGGATCCAATGGCAAGTGGATGCAGACTTTCAATGCTGGCCTTGATGCACCGGTTTTTCGGTCCATCATCGAAAAACGCGTTCGGATCACCAAGTCTGATGCCCAGTCCGTCCCCATCGCCGAATATGTGGTCGGTCACGCTATCAGCCTACTCCTGCCCATTGCCCAACAGGCCAAGCTACAATCCCAGCGCATTTGGGCACCAACGCCTTACAAGGAAATTGGCCAGACGCGCTGGACACTTATTGGCTATGGCGCGATCGGCAAGGCGATCGCCACGCGGATTAAGCCATTTGGTGCACATGTTTCCGTTGTAAGGCGACAGACCGCCATGGACCCCTTGGTCGATCAAGTGGTTAGCATGGACGCCATAGGGGCCATACTTCCAACCTCAGACGTCGTGGTGCTCGCATGTGCCTTGAACGACCAGACTCGCAATCTGGCTGATGAGACGTTCCTTCAGTCCCTACAACCGGGTGCCATCCTCATCAATATCGGCCGAGGGGGATTGGTTGACGAAGACGCGCTTAGAAAAGGCCTTCAACACAACCGCCCAGCCCACGCTGTCCTAGATGTCTTTCAAGTCGAGCCCTTGCCCGTTGGACACTGGATATGGGACCACCCCCAGGTTCGCGTGTCGGCGCATACCTCAAATTCAGGGAATGGCGCTGCCGCCAGGGGAGACGACTTGTTCGTCAACAACCTGACCCGATTCATCGCAGGGGAACCGCTCCTTAATGAAGCCTCTCCCGGGGAGGTTGGGATTTAGGCACCTTGCTCCGCCCCAAGCAGGGCCGCATCAGCCCTTGCTTGGAGTACGTTTTCCTGACGCTTCAGATAGATCGCGATGGCAAACATTATCCCTAGGCCAAGGGCTAGAGTTCCCCAGGCCAAAACCCCTGCCATACGATTGAACAGGCCTCCAAAACCATAGGCACCATACCCAATCGCGGCCGCCCAAAGCAGCGCGCCCAAGCCGCTGAACGCCACAAAGCGCCGGAAGGGCATTCTATAAATCCCAGCCAGGACGGATTGATAGGTTCGAAGCACAGCAATCACGCGACCGAAGAGTAGAATTTTTCCCCCGTGAAATTGGAAAAGGTATTCGCCCAATCTCATACGCGCAGGGTTTAAGCCGACATGGTGTCCGTGGCGCATCAGCAAGGGATATCCACCGCGACGGCCTATCCAATAGCCCATCACACCGCCCAGCGAGGTCGCTAGGGCGGAAATCAAAATGATATCGATCACATCGAGCTTGTGGGTGTGTTGGGCGTATACGGCAGCGGCAATGAGGGCTGCCTCTCCAGGCAAAGGAATCCCGACCGTTTGGAACAGGATCAGGCCAAAAACAGCCAAGTAGCCGTAATGGGCTACGAATTCAGACAAATGAACAATGGTCACAGTGGAGCTCTCAAATCTCGACCACTGTCTTACCCACTGGCGCGAGAGAAATCACGGCAAGTTTCAGATGTTGAAGCCCAAACGGAATACCGATGATCGTGATGCAAAGGGCCAAGCCCAGCAGGATATGATTCAGGGCCAGATACCAGCCCGCAAAAATGAACCAAATCACATTCAGAATGAGATCCAAGGGGCTAGTTCCCAGGTCTGATCTCCCGAAATCCGAGCGAGACATCACCTGGCGGCCAAATGGCCAATAACTGAAGCTGGCGATCCTGAAGGCCGCATTTGCCCAGGGCAGACCCACAATCGTGATCGCCAATAGGAGCCCAGCCACGATCCAAAGGGAACCAGATATCCACCCGCCCAAAATGAACCAAAGACAATTCAAAATCAGACGCATGAACTTCTCCTACCTGACCATCAGATGGGGACTGGCAAGATCAGTTGCAAGCTAGGGCTCAGTTGCCTTTGGCGCGCGCCTCACTTCAACCACACGGACGCGGACACCATCCAGGACCAAGGCCAATTCGCCGCGCTTTAACCTAAGAGCATCCTCGCCAAAGGCTTCGCGTCGCCAGCCTGTCAAGGCCGGCGTTGCGGCCTCATCGTCATTGGCGATCATTTCCAAGTCCGACACGGTGGCAATCAATTTGGACGCGACGCCGGCGTCTTCCGAGCGCGCCTTAAGCAGAACCTT